>JAAYFO010000154.1 GCA_012728215.1 Spirochaetales bacterium
ACCTTGATGAAAATTCTTTTCGGAATGGATGTGATTCGTCAGACAGGTGGTTATGGCGGAGAAATACTCATTGATGGAACGAAAGTCAGTTTTGATACTCCTTTCGATGCTATCAAGGCTGGAATCGGGATGGTCCATCAGGAGTTTTCACTGATACCCGGTTTTTCTGCTGCAGAGAATATTCTTCTGAACAGAGAACCTGAGAAGTATCACTTCATTTCCGAAATATTCGGAGATCGCCTGAATCTGATTGACCGAGTATCAATGAATGAGCAGGCAAAGAAAGCGATTGACAAACTGGGTGTTGAAATTGATCCTCAGATGTTGATAAACAGAATGCCTGTCGGTCATAAGCAGTTCACTGAGATTGCTCGCGAACTAAGCAAGACTGGAACAAGGATTCTGATATTGGATGAGCCGACTGCTGTACTTTCAGAACATGAAGCAGAAGCTCTTCTTTCGGCAATCAGACGGCTTTCTGAACAGGGCATTGCAATCATCTTCATTACTCATCGACTTCATGAAATTCTGGCTGTATGTGATTCAGTGCTTGTCATGCGAGACGGTCTCATCGTGAAGGATATTCCTGCAAAGGATACAAATGTTGCTCAGATCGCCAAATGGATGGTCGGAAGAGATGTGAAGAACTCTGGAAATGAAAAAAACAACCGTTCAACCTCCTCAGAAGATGCAGAAAGAAAAATTGCCATGTCGATAAGCCGGCTTTGGGTTGACATGCCCGGAGAAACGGTCCGTGATGTTTCGCTGGATATATATGAAGGAGAAATCCTTGGAATCGGCGGACTTGCAGGACAGGGAAAGCTTGGTATTCCAAACGGGGTGATGGGACTTTATCCATCAGGCGGTGAAGTGATGTTTGATGGAAAGAGCATTCCTCTCAACTCACCCAGATCATGCCTTGACGCCGAATTGGCGTTTGTCTCTGAAGATCGCAGAGGCGTGGGATTGCTTTTGGATGAATCATTGGAGTGGAATATTTCATTTCCAGCAATGCAGATTCATGATAAATTCCTTAAGAAGCTCTTTGGCGGACTTGTCAAATGGAGAGATGACAAGGCAATCGCTGATGTTACTCAGAAATATGTGAAGATGCTTGAAATCAAGTGTACTGATACCAAGCAGGAAGCAAAGGAGCTTTCTGGTGGAAACCAGCAGAAAGTCTGTCTGGCCAAGGCATTTGCTTTGGAACCGAAATTCCTTTTTGTCTCGGAACCTACCAGAGGCATAGATGTCGGAGCCAAGTCTCTCGTTTTGGAGTCATTAAGAAGATTCAACAAGGAATCTGGAGTCACTGTTGTGATGATTTCCTCTGAGCTTGAGGAACTTCGCAGTACATGTGATAGAATCGCAATCATTTCAAATGGTTCTGTATCAGGAATTCTTCCTGCATCTGAACCTTCTGAAAGTTTTGGCCTTCTCATGGTAGGACACAAGGAACAGGAGGTGGAGAAGTGAGTGAAAATATGACACAAGTGATCTTGAATCGAACAGTAAGCCTGTTGAAATCATTTGGATGGCCAAGGCTCATCATTGCGATATTCCTTCTTGTGCTGTTCATTGCAGCTCCGTTGGTAGGAGTGAATTTTGGTTCATCACTGAGCAATACCCTGATGCGTTTTGGAATGAACTCTGTTCTGGTGCTGGCTATGGTACCGATGATTCATTCCGGCTGTGGACTGAATTTCGGTCTTCCATTGGGAATAATCGCAGGACTTCTTGGAGCGACCCTGTCAATTGAGTCTGGCTTTCATGGAATGACCAGCTTTGTCATGGCGTTATTGATTGCTACTCCATTTGCCGTGATTCTTGGATATGGTTATGGACTTCTTCTCAACAGAGTGAAGGGTGGAGAAATGATGATTGCAACCTATGTTGGTTTCTCCTCGGTTTCATTCATGTGCATGATGTGGCTTCTTCTTCCTTACAAGAGCCCGACAATGGTTTGGGGATTTGAAGGAAAGGGCCTTAGAACGACAATTTCAGTTGAAGGATTCTACAAGGGAGTCTTGAGTGACTTTCTGAACATTAAGATAGGCCACCTTTCAATCCCTACCGGAATGATATTGTTCTTTGCTGTTCTGGCTTTCATCATATGGGTCTTCCTGCATACCAAGACTGGAACCGCAATGACTGCCGTGGGTTCCAATCCAGTGTTTGCCAGGGCTGGAGGAATCAATGTCGATAATATCAGAATCCTTTCTGTAGTGATGTCCACATGGCTTGGAGCAATTGGAATCATTGTATATGAACAGGCATTTGGCTTTATTCAGCTGTATATGTCACCGTTCAACATGGCGCTTCCTGCAGTTTCCGCAATTCTTATTGGCGGTGCTTCGGTGAACAAAGCCTCCATACCTAACGTGATAATCGGAACCTTCCTGTTCCAGGGAATAGTGACGATGACTCCATCTGTGATGAATTCCATCATCCATACAGATATGAGTGAAGTCATAAGAATCATTGTTTCAAATGGAATGATTCTCTATGCCCTTACACGAAAGACGGAGGCGACAAGATGAGTGGAAAGAAAATAAAACAGAATAAGGTTTTTCAATTGATCCGGAACAATCCGGTTCCAATAATGTTTGTGATTATCTGCGTCATCTGTATTCCGCTTTCAGGCTATTCTGCAGGCTATCTGATTAGTGAGATAATTACTCGAATCGTGCGAAACAGTTTTCTGATCATCAGCCTGTTGATTCCGATCATGGCCGGCATGGGCCTGAACTTTGGAATGACACTTGGGGCTATGGCCGGCGAAATTGGTTTGATTCTGGTAAGCGACTGGCAAGTTGTGGGAATACCGGGAGTGGTTCTTGCAATGATCATATCAATTCCAATTTCAGTGCTTCTGGGCTGGTTCTGTGGCAAGATTCTAAATTTGGCCAAAGGACGTGAAATGGTGACCAGTTACATAATCTCATATTTCATTTCAGGTGTGTATCAGCTGATCGTCCTGTATGCAATGGGACCGATAATTCCAATCAAGCATTCATCGCTTGTTCTGCCTAGAGGCTATGGAATACGGAATACAGTCAATCTGCTATCCATGAGACAGTGCCTCGACAATATCTTGGCGATAAGGATAGGCACTATAAGCATTCCAATAGTTCCATTCCTGATCATTGCAGTTCTTTGTTTCATCATGGTCTGGTTTAGAAAAACCAAGCTTGGACAGGATATGAGAGCAGTAGGTCAGGACATGGAAGTCGCAAGGGCTGCCGGAATAAAAGTCGAGAAGACTCGAATCCTTTCGATAATCATTTCCACTGTGCTTGCTGGATTTGGAATGGTGATTTATCTCCAGAACATGGGAACGCTGAATACATACAATTCACACACGCAGATTGGAATGTTCTGTATTGCAGCACTTCTAGTTGGAGGAGCTTCTGTAGACAAAGCCTCAATCGGAAACGTTTTCCTCGGTGTGATTCTGTTCCATCTGATGTTCATCGTCGCCCCAAAGGCTGGAATGAATCTGATTGGACAGGCTCAGCTTGGTGAGTACTTCAGAGTATTCGTCTCTTATGCCGTCATCACACTTGCTCTGGTTCTGTACGAAAGCAAGAAAAGAAGAGCAGGGACTCTTACAGGTCGTAAACTGGCCGACGCACAGGAGGACGATAAATGAAAATTCCAAGACGATTGTGGCTCAGGGCGGCTGCTGTAGTATTATTGATTCTCATTGGCGTTCTGATGTTCTTCATTGGGCGTCAGCATTCAATACTAGTGGATAACAAGACAATTGAGATAGATGGAGTAACGTACAAGGCTTTGGATCTGTGTGAGGTGTCGATTGACGGCTCTGCACCAGAAGAACTTGTCCCAAGAGATCGAATTCAGGTGAATGTCATGGGACAGAGCCACAAGCTTGTCGTGACCTATACCGATGAATTCTGGGAAGAGAAGCGTGTTGAGATCAGGTTCAGGACTCCTGTTTTTGAGGAGATGATGCTTATGAGCATTCCTGCCGTTGCCAATGGTCTGAGTGTGGATAAGTTCCTTACACATTTTGAATCACAGGCCATTACTGTCGATCAGATAGAGCAAGGTGAGACTATCTCCATAGATGATGACACAGCCGCGTTTGATATCTAGGCAGGTATCCAATACGACAAAGCCCTGTTGGGTTCGCTGATGATTAATTGCGAATTAAACGGGGCTTTCTTTTTTTACATTTCAGTTGGGGATATCACTGTTCGAAGAACTTGTTTCCGATATCCTTTCGATACCAGGCTCCATCAAATGATACATCGTCAATATGTGAATATGCCATCGAATTGGCTTTTATGATGTTTACTCCATGTCCGACAATGCTTACGCATCGGCCTCCACATGTACGAAGCTTCCCATCCTTGTCATCGACTGCACCAAAGAAAAGATATGGATTATCACTTGATAGATTGAACTTCTTCACAGGAGCTATAGGCTTGACTTCCTTGCCGACAGACGGGTTCTCTGGATAGCCTTTGCTGGCAATCACTACACATACAGTCGAACCAGTCGATACCTGAAGCTTGCATTCATTGATGGTATCGGTCTTGATAGCTTCCATCAATTCCACAATGTCATTGTCGATTATTGGAACAAAGCTCTGGGTTGCAGGATCATTGAATCGCACATGGTAGTCCACAAGCACAGGATTGTTGTCTGAAATGATTATTGAGAAAGTCATCACACCCTTGTATGCAAGTTTCTCTGCCTTCATGCCGAAGATTGTCGGCTGAATGATCTCATCGATGATTCTCTGCTGCATCTGGGAAGGAAGTGATATTGGGCAGATGGCTCCCATTCCTCCAGTGGCAGAACCGCCGTCGGCTTCATCGCTTTTAGTGTATTCTGAACAATAAGGAAGAATCAGATAGCCATTCTTGTCCAGCAGGACACTCACTGTTATCGGCATTCCGTCCAGATGTTCCTCAAGCAGAATGGAGTCTGTGGCAAGCAGCTTGCTTGAGAATTCCATCAGTTTGTCATAGTTTGAGGATTCAATCATCACACGGCTTGGGGACAGTGTGTTCTTCTTCACGACGAATTGCTTCCCTGGATGTCTTTTCAGAAAGACTTCCAGAGATTTCGTATCGGAGAAAAGATGATAATCGGGGGTTGAAATGTTATGCCTGTTCATGAAGTGTCTGGCAAAGCATCTGTCGCCTTCCAATTTCAGAGCATAGCTTGGAGCACCGAATGTATCTATTCCACGCTCATTCAAGTAGTCAATGACACCTGTGAAAAGCGGAGCTTCTGTACCGATGAACACGAAATCAATTCTGTTATTCTGACATGCGGCAAAGACTTCCTCTGGATTTGATGGGTTGATGTCAGGAATGTTCTCAGCTACAATTTCTGTTCCAACATTACCTGGGGCTGCAAATAGTCCATCAATAAGTCTGCTTCTGGAGAACCACCATACAATTGCATGATCCTTTGCACCTGAACCTAATACCAATACTCTCATTGATTAACCTTCTCCTTTGAAAATTATCATTATAAGGAAGACTGGTCAAGGATTCGCGAAAAGGCAAGTCTGTAGTCTTCAATCTTCACAGCGTAGGAAGAGCAGCTTCTTGCCTGTGAGGAATTGGGGATTCCCTTCAGCAGGAATGGTACATGCTTTCTCATTTCCTTGCATGCGGATTCTTCGTTTCGAACTGCGGCTAATAGCTCTAGTTGTTTTGTAAAGAGATTAATTCTTTCTGATATCGGAATTTGATTGTAACTGCCGTGTTTCAACAGATCCCTTGTCTGTGAGAATATGTATGGTCTCCCAACTGCACCTCTGGCGAAGATTATTCCATCGCAACCGGTTTGGTTCATCATTCCAGCCGCCGCTTCGGGTGTGAATAAGTCTCCACTTCCAATAATTGGTATGTCGGAGTGTTTCTTCAGATCTGTCAATGCAGAAATGTCCGGAATTCCATTGTAGAACTGTGAACGCGTCCTGCAGTGAAGACATATGGCTGAAGCGCCTCCCTTTTCTGCGGCTTCTCCTGTCTCAAGGTAGTTTATGCTTTCTGAGTCCCAGCCGAGGCGGATCTTCACGGTGACGGGAAGGTCGGTCTCCTGAAGAATGCTGTGAACAATTTCCGCTATCAATGTGGGATTTCGCAGCAAGGCTGAGCCAGCACCTGTCTTCACCACCTTTGGAACCGGACAGCCACAGTTGATGTCTATGGCACAGAATCGGTCATGTGGGAGCAGAGATGCAGCTTTGGCCATTGTGACAGGAGAGGATCCAAAGAGCTGAACAGCCAGATGGTTTTCGTTGGGAGCGGCAGCAAGCATGCTGAACGTGTTGTGACTGTCTCGGACAAGCCCTTCTGCACTGATCATTTCAGTATAAGTCAAGTCCGCTCCGCATTCCGTGCAGATGCTGCGGAATGCCAGGTCTGTGTATCCTGCCATAGGACCCAGAAAAAGATTGCCTGGCAATGTCAGCTTGCCAAGCTGGAATTCATGGTAGAGCTGTTCAGTCATTTTCAGACAGATGGAAGGCAGAGAGACTGTTTCGATATAATGCATCGCAGCATTCTTCCAGGCCTATTCCCTTTATTGCGGCGATTGCCTTGGCGTTTTCAATTATGAACTCGGGTTTGTTCCGCTGATGAGTGTATCTGGCAGGAACCATGAACGGCGATTCGCTTTCAATCAGAATCCTGTCAAGCGGAAGCATCCTCACTGTCTCCACAAGCGGACGGACACTCTTGTACGTGATGTTTCCAGCAAATGAGAAATATACCGGAAGATCCAGAGCATCAAAAGCCAGATCAGGACCTTCGCTGAAGCAATGGAAAATTGCACCCCTGGGTGGCATCTTCACTTTGAGAATATTGATTATGTCAGAGGAAGCTTCTCTATTGTGAATTATAACTGGAAGATTCAACTTCCTGGCGAGTTCCAGATGCTTCACGAATACATCTATCTGGATCTGCTTTGGGGCAAACATCTTCACATAATCCAGACCGGTCTCTCCCACTGCTATCACTCTGTCAAGTTTTCCATATTCAAGGATGCGTTCTTCCCATCCTCTGCCGGTATTCCCTGTTTCTGTGGGGGAAAGCCCGACTGCGTGAAATACCTGCTTTGCACTGGATAGGTTTTTGTAGGTCTGGTCGAAATCAGCAAGCGAATTGCATATGGACACAATATGAGCCACTCCAGCACGTTTTGCATACTGAATTGCCATTAATTGTTCCAATTGGTCGATGTTGATCAGACCAATGTGAGCATGGGTATCGAATAACTTCATGAGAACCTCTTAAAGAATTACGTTATAAAGATATCACAACCCAAAGGTGTAGTCAATTTTATTTATTTGAAACGCTTGGGGTTTGACAATTGTGTTTCGCCGTGATAGCGTAGGGTTCTATGAAGAACTTTGATACTGGAAACAGGAATAGAAATAAAGGCGGTAATTCCAAACAGGCAGGAGATATGCGGAACCAGAACCCACAGACAAGTGATGAACTTTGGGAAGCATATCCGTATTATGTGAAGAACCCGTCTTCCAATGAAATATCAGTCTGTGGCAGCGATATGGTTCTATATCCGGGAACCTATGTGGTGGCACCGACCAGGTTTGGTATGGATATGGGAATCGTCGTCGGCAATGTCCAGGGCAAGGATTCTGTATATACGCCAGGCTGCACATGCATCAGAGGTGCCTGTGCGCTTGTTCAGAATGATGATCTGGCCGCTTCCGGTGATTATGAAGGGGATGAGAAACCTTTCACATATGAGGTGATCAGTGTCGCGACATTCGACAAGCTTCCCAAGAAAGAGGAGCTGGATGATTCCGCATGTTGGGAAGCACGCTATCAGAAGCCAGAGAAAGTGATGCTTTCTGCCGGAATTGATCGAATCGACAGAGTCGCCGCACCTGATGACATGAAAAGATATTATCAGAACCTTGAGAACGAGGAAGAGGCGTTGCATGTCTGCAGGGAGAAGATCCAGAAGCATAATCTGGATATGAAGCTTGTTACAGCGCATTTCCTGCTAGGAGAACCCAAGGCCTTGTTCTTCTTCACTTCCGACGACAGGGTGGATTTCCGTGAACTGGTCAAGGACCTGGTGTCGGTGTTTCGCCTCCGAATCGAGCTGAGACAGATTGGTGTGAGGGATGAATCAAGGGTCCTTGGCGGTCTTGCTGTCTGTGGAAGGGATTTTTGCTGTCACAGTGTGACCGACAAATTGTGTCCTGTCACGATAAAGATGGCAAAGGAACAGAATCTTTCTCTGAATTCCATGAAGATTTCGGGGCCATGCGGTCGACTTTTATGCTGTCTTGCTTATGAAAATGATTTCTATAATGATGAAAAGCATGATTATCCATACGAGGGCAGCAAGTTGAAGGCCGGATCGGAGATATGCAAGGTGACCGAGGTCAATATTCTGTCAAAAAAGATCACTCTTTCATCCACTGATGGAAGAATGATCATTATCCCCAGATCAGCAGTATTCTATTCCGGGGATACAAGCCGATGGGAAATAACCCCTGAATATCAGGAAGAGTATTTTTCCAATTAAGATAAAGCATTGTATTGACCGATTTTAAGGTCTGTGATATGTTGATATACCGTCAAATGATTTTATTATTGCGTTTGAATTAAATTATTATTACCAATCTATATGGAGGTTAAACGTGAAACGTTCCGCTAAGAAAAGAGATGTCCAGAGCAAGGCAAGAAGATTGCGCAACAGAGAGGCTAAGAGCACAGTTCGCACATCAATCAAGAAATTTGATGCGGCTTGCGCTGCTGGAGACAAAGCGACAGCTGAAGTCGAGCTCAAGGCAAGTCTCAAGCTTCTTGATACAATTGCAGGAAAGGGCATTATGCATCACAATGCCACAGGAAGAAAAAAGTCCAGAATGCAGCTGAAGTTCAACAAGCTCGCATAGGCAGTTTTCCCGATAAAATAGGAGATGTACCATGGAAAAAGAAAAACTTACAAAAGCTGCAATAATTGAGAATATTCACGACCGTTTCATGGACGAGGAAGACAAACGTTTCAAAGGACTTGAGATGAACAACCTCAGCAGAGGCCAGATTCACGCAATTGTGGACAGCTTCTTTGAGGAAGTCAAGAACGGCCTGATAAACGATCAGACTATTGAGCTTCGTGGGTTTGGTACTTTCGAGATACGGACAAGAAAAGGCCGTGAGAAGGCACGTAATCCCAAGACTGGACATATGGTTTCTGTTCAGACACACGGAGTTGCTGTTTTCCGTCCAGGAAAAGAGATTAAAGAGAAAGTATGGGATATCAGACAGGGCAAATAATGAAAGTTATTGACCTTACTGATAGTAGTCATATTATTCAAGTCAAAAAACGCAACCTCAAGACAGTCATTCTTGAGGTTGTTGTATTAATCGGTGCCGCTTTGGTTTATTCCATGGCATTTCCCGGTTTCATTTTCAAAAATGGAATTGGCTTTCTGGCTTTGGTGGCATTGATTCCTGTTTTTGCAATAATCAGGAATGCTCCGATAGGAGCATGCATGGGATATGGATTCTTCTTTGGATTCGTATTCTATCTGTTCTTCAACTACTGGCTTGCGACTTTTCATGCGTTGGCAATCATTCTGGTTCCTTTTATAAAGGCCACCGAGATGCTGATGCTGTTTCTTGCGCTCAAGCTATGTGATAAATGGCTGGGAAGCAAGTCGTATATAGCTCAGGCAGCTTGCTGGGTAGCTTATGCCTTTCTTTCGCAAAGTTGGTTTGCCGGTTATCCATATGGAACCATTGCCTATGCTCTCTATCGATACAGAGTGCTGATTCAGATAGCTGATTTCTCCGGAATCTGGGGCATTACATTCTTGATGGTGCTTCCTCAGGCGTTTGTTGGCAAGTGGCTGTGTGATGCATACAATGAAGGATTCCATCTTCCAATTGTTCCTGTGCTGAAGAAGGAAATCCTGCCATTGGCGATGTATGGGCTTTTGGTCCTGGCATCGATTGTCTACGGAATTGTGATGCTTTCATTCTGGAATAATCAGGCACCTGACATAACATGGAGAATCGCTGCAGTTCAGCATAATGCGGATTCATGGAAAGGTGGATACCCGACATATAAGAGGAACTTCAACAATCTGAGGAAGATGACATACGAGGCGCTTCTGGAAGATCCTGATATGGTTATCTGGTCGGAGACCGCCTTTGTCCCGTCCGTCGCTTGGCATACCGAGTATCCGAATGCCGATGATTACTATGATACTGCCGGGTTGGTTGATGAATTCGTCAACTTCGGCAAGAGCCTGCCTGTCCCACTTCTTACTGGAAATCCAGAAGGAGTGCTTGATGGCGATAAGCCATATAATGAAGATGGAAGTTGGAATCGTAAGGATTACAATACTGTCATATTCTTTGAGGATGGTGAGATCAAGCAGACTTACAGGAAGCAGCATCTTGTTCCTTTCACCGAGCATTTTCCATATGAGAAGCAGATGCCTTGGCTCTACAACATCCTTCTGGCCAATGACTACAATTGGTGGGAAAAGGGAACTGAGAGTGTAGTGTTTCAAACCGAGCAAGGTGTCAGGTTCTCCACTCCTATCTGTTTTGAGGATGTGTTTGGCTATCTGAATGCGGATTTTGTGAAGAATGGGGCAGATCTGATTCTGAACATGACCAATGACAGTTGGTCTGGCTCTGTCGCTGCTGAGATGCAGCATGCTGCAATCGCTGTGTTCAGGTCTGTTGAGAACAGAAGAACCACGCTGAGAGCGACAAACTCAGGAATCTCATGCATGATTACCCCGACCGGACGTATAGAGGACCCGATGGCGCCATTCAAGATGTATTGGCACATATATGAAGTACCAGTATTCACTTCGGATGATCATACTTTCTATACGGACAATGGCGATGTCTTCGCATGGGTGTTTGTGTGGATTACGGCAGGACTTCTTGCTTTGGGCGGTGGAATGGCCTTGTATTCATTCATCGCTGAAAAACGAAGGAAAAAATGAAATATAACAACGTTTCTCTTTTCATAATTGGAACAGAACTGACACGTGGGATCATTGAGGACAAGCATACTTCAAGGATTTGCAATGAGCTTGCTCATATGGGATTTGAAATTCTCCGTTCGATCATTGTCCCGGATGATGGAAGCATAGAGAAGATGCTTGATTTTTGCATCCTCGACAGTGATGTCGTGATTATCACAGGAGGACTTGGGCCGACCAGCGATGACATGACAAGAAAGATCATTGCTGACGAAGCTCATGTCGAGCTTGTGAAAAACGCCAAAGCCTGGGACACCCTGTATCAACGTGTAGGGGAACGTATTCATGGTGCCAATAAGCAGCAGACGATGATTCCAAAGGGGTTTTCGTTGTTGGAGAATCCTTTCGGCACTGCACCTGGCTTCCTGGGTTTTGTGAAAAAGGAAGGACGTGATGTCCTGATAGTGAGCATGCCAGGTCCGCCAAGAGAGATGCAGCCAATGTTCTTCAATCTTGTAGTGCCATATCTTTCAGGACTGGAGGGACACAACCAAGAGGAGCGGGATGAGTTTTCTGTATATCTTGTGGCGGAATCCAAGTTGGAGGAACTTTGCAGGCAGTGTGCCAGACCAGGTGTCGCCTGGGGCACGCGATTCCAGTCTTACAGAATCAGCTTGTACATTTTTGGAGGATCGGCAGAGGATCGGCATGCCATGGAAGACGATCTGAGGGACCTTGTTGGAAAGGAACTGATGATCGATGGGGATGCTGAGTGCAACGACACCCTTGGTGATGCACTTGCAGGTGAGAAGATGACAGTGAGCACTTCTGAAAGCTGCACAAGTGGATTGCTTTCTGTTGCCCTTACTGAACGTTCGGGAGCCTCAAAGTGGTATTGGGGTGGAGTGTCAGTCTATTGCGAGGAGGCAAAGACCAAATTGTCAGGGGTGCCTTCGGATGTGATCCAAAAGCATTCCGTCTATAGCCATGAATGCGTAATTTCCATGGCCGAAGGCATCAGATCCATATCTGAAACTGATTTGGCCATTGCTGTATCAGGGGTTGCGGGACCGGATGGCGGAACCTTGGACAATCCTGTCGGAACGGTTTATTTCGGTTTTGCATCCAAGAATAAACCAAGCCAGTCAGTGAAACTTGTTTTTTCTTCCAATGGAAGAGATTACATCCGCAGGCGAGCTGTTTCAGCTGCTTCTATCCTGGCCTTTGCATACATGCAAAATGAACAATTGCTTGACATTACTTCCAAGTGGCAATATATTTAAAATATCTGGAGCCTTTGTGGCTCGAATTCCTATTATTCTATAATCCCTATAACTTTATCACAGTGGATTGCATATCAAGTGGAGATTAATTGATGTCTGATGACTTATTAGAAGACGTTTCTCAGGAGAAACCAAAAAAGGTTATGCTGAAGAAAAAGAAAGCTGTCGTTGTATCACGCAAGCCTGTACAGGCAGAGCTATTCGATCATGAAGAGAAAACCGAGAACCCAGAGAAACCCGAAGCCCCGATAATCATAGAAAAACCTAAGGCGAAGAGGACTTATCGAAAGAAGAAATCAGAAGCCGAACAGCCTGCCGGTGGTGCGGACAAGAGTCTTAAAAAGAACGAAAAAAACACAAAACCTATTTCAGATGATGCGGAGCGTGAAGCTCCTGCTGAAGGGCGGAAGTCAATTGAACGAGCTCCTCAGCCTGTCAGTAACAATGAATCGGATAGGGAATCGTCTGAGCAAGGTGTCGGTCAGGAATCCGATTCTGATGACCAGCAGCGTCAGGAACGTGAGTCATATGACCAGCAGCGATATCGTGGAAATAAGCAGAGAAACAATCGCAACAACTATCAGCATGGCAAGCCCTATCAGAAGAACCAGAATCAGAACCAGAATCAACGGAAGAATGTGACAATCGAAGATGTCTGCGTCACACCTGAGGAATACGAGGAGCATAAATCCAATAGAATCATCGTGAGCAATCTTGCTCATCTGAAGATGACTGATCTCAAGGAGATGCTCTGCAAGATGGCGGAAGTGAATCCTGATGTGCTCTTTGACTACAAGAGACAGGAAGTGCTTTTTGAAATTCTCCGTTCACATATCAATGAGGGAGGAGTGGTCTATGCTCTGGGAACTCTGGAAGTCCTTTCTGAAGGTTACGGATTCCTTCGCTCACCACAGAACAGCTATCTGTCCAGTCCTGAGGATGTCTATGTCTCTTCGATGCATATCAAGTACCTTAATCTCAAGACGGGTGACACAATCGAGGGAGTGATCAGAACTCCCAAGGAGAATGAGAAGTATTTTGCAATCAGCAAGATAGCCTTTGTAAATGGTGAAGACCCGGTGAAAGCGAAGACCCGTGTATCGTTTGATAGCCTTACTCCTCTCTATCCTGATGAAAGAATCAACCTTGAAGTCTTGGATCCTTCTGCCATCCCGGCATTGACCGGCATGACCAATGACAGTGGAAGTCAGGATGTCTCCATGAGAGTCATCAACCTCTTCTGCCCGATTGGAAAGGGCCAGCGTGCGTTGATCACGGCACCACCGAGAACCGGAAAGACGATTCTTCTGCAGCAGATAGCCAATGCCATAACAGCCAATCATCCAGAGATCACTCTGCTTGTCCTCCTTGTTGATGAGCGACCAGAGGAAGTCACTGACATGAAACGTAATGTCAAGGGTGAAGTGATTGCATCGACATTCGATGAACAGGCTTCCCGCCATGTTCAGGTTGCAGAGATGGTCATTGAAAAGGCAAAGCGTCTTGTAGAGCATAAGAAGGATGTCGTCATTCTGCTTGATTCAATCACAAGGCTTGCCAGAGCTTATAACCAGACAGTTCCTGCAAGTGGAAAGATTCTCAGTGGTGGTGTGGATTCCAACGCTCTTCATAGGCCTAAGCGGTTCTTTGGTGCAGCTAGGAATGTTGAAGAGGGCGGAAGCCTGACAATCATTGCCTCTGCGTTGATTGAGACCGGTTCCAGAATGGATGAAGTCATATTTGAGGAATTCAAGGGCACTGGAAACTGTGAGATTGTTCTGGACAGAAGAATGTCGGAAAGAAGAATATTCCCTGCCATCAATATCAAGAAGTCTGGAACAAGAAGAGAAGAGCTTCTGCTCGGAAAAGATGAGGCGGCAAGGATTTGGGTTCTCCGAAATGCAATAAACAACTTCGAAGATGTGGAATTGACCGAGTTCCTCATTGACAAAATCCGAAAAACCCAAAATAATGAGATGTTCTTGCGTTCGATGAATCCAGGTGTCACACCTGCCTAACAGAAACGGAGACGGCAAATAATATTATCCACTGTACGACGCCAGTGGAATTTCATATGGAGGAAAATCGAATGAAAGATGGAATTCACCCAAAGTACGAGCTCTGTGAGATTCATTGCGCTTGTGGTAATGTCATCAAGACAAAGTCCACTTCCAAGAATCTGCAGGTTGAAATCTGCTCAGCTTGTCACCCATTCTTTACCGGAACGCAGAAGGTTGTTGATACCACAGGGCGTGTGGATCGCTTCAACAAGCGCTATGGCATCAAGACAAGCAAATAAGACCTGTTTATTCAGTCTTGCAGGAGCCGCAGGCGTTTTCGCCTAGCGGCTCTTTCTATATTGACTAGTCAAAACAATTTAGTTTATTTGATAGTTTAATGTAACTATCTATTCTGATTGTGGTAAATATTGACTATTTCGACAGAATGATTCCATAATGTCAATATGTCAAGTTCTAAGAAAGATATAATTAAATACAAGAAAGATGGAACGAGAAAGAGTATCCGTAAGGATAGGAAGGATGGCTGGTTTGTTAGAGGCCAGGATCCTCTTCATATAATGATGCCATTTCTCATGCCAGGGCGTGTTGATAACGAAGCAGTATTGAATGAGGATATCGACATATCTCTCTTGCTCGCATATTTGGATAAGAAGAATGAATCAAATCCAGAGTTCAAATATACAATCTTCCATGCAATTGTCGCTGCTCTTGCAATAGTGCTGAAGCAGCGGCCTCACATGAATCGATTCTATGCAGGAAGCAGACTGTTTGACCGCAAGTACATATCGTTCTCATTTGTCGCCAAGGAGAAATTCCAGGATGATGCCCATGAAGCACTGATTATCTTCCGCTACAAGGAAGAAGAAGGCAAGGATTGTCCCATCGAGCAGATTCATTCACAGGTCACACATCGTGCTGACGATGTGAAGAAGAAATACAAGGAAGATCCTACGACGAAGTATCTGAAGATCCTGACAAGGCTTCCGAAACCTATCCTGGGCTTCTGCATGTGGTGTCTGAAGAAAATGGATGAACATGGCCATTATCCATTGGATATGATGAACAGCGATCCGGATTTTGCTTCGGTTTTCATCACTAATCTTGGAAGTATAAAAATGCATGCAAGCTATCATCATCTGGCGAACTGGGGGACCAATTCATTCTTCCTTGTCATAGGAGAGAAGAAACTTCGTCCTGTGTTCAATGATGACGGAAGCTATGAGATGAAGCCTGTTCTGCCACTTGGCTTTACAATAGATGAAAGAATTGCAGATGGTCTATATTTTGCAAAGAGCATTCGTCTTTTCCGACACATTCTGGCAAATCCTGAACTTCTGGAAAGACCGATAGGTGAGGAGGTGAATTATGACTGAACCCAAGGCTCCTTGGCTAAAAGGTTATGGAGAGGTTCCGTTCCATCTTCAGTATTCTGAGTATTCGATGAGCGACACTGTCTTGAATACGGCAGAGAGATATCCCGATAACGAAGCACTTTCATTCATGGGAAAGAAAACGCAATATAAGGAATTGGCTCCAAAGATCATTGAAGCTGCCAAGGCTTTGAAGGCAATTGGTGTCAACAAGGGCGATGTCGTCACAATCTGCATGCCCAATGTCCCGCAGGCTGTCATATGTCTGTATGCAATCAACTACATTGGTGCAGTTGCCAGCATGATTCATCCATTGTCTGCAGTCGGAGAGATTGAGTTCTATCTGAAGGAGACAGGAAGCAAGATTGCAATCACGCTTGATATGTTCTACAAGAAATTCGATGAGGTCCTCAAAACGGTTAATCTGAATCATCTTGTTATTGCCGGTATGTCTGATGAACTTTCATTGGTCAAGAAGATCGGATTCAAGCTCACCAAGGGAAGAAAGATTGCAAAGGTGCCAAATGTTGGTCCTGTCATTCACTGGGGTGATTTCATCGAAGCTGGAAAATCGATATCTTCTGATATTGCTTCTCACGACAAGCCGGACGATGTTGCTGTGATTCTGTTCTCCGGTGGAACTACAGGCAAGACAAAAGGCATCATGCTTTCCAATCTTAACTTCAACTCACTGGCTCTTCAGACTGCCACAATGTGCCATAAGCAAATCACAGGCAAGAGAATGCTCGCAGCTATGCCCATGTTCCATGGGTTTGGACTCGGCGTCTGCATCCACACTATGATGGTTGCAGGTGGAGCTTCAATTCTTGTCCCTAAGTTCAATGTGAAGTCATATGCAAAGCTTCTGAAGTCAGAGAAGCCAAACTTCATTGCGGGTGTTCCGACTCTCTATGAATCATTGACGAGAAATCCGTTCATGGACAAGGTGGATCTGTCATGTCTGATGGGAGTATTCTCTGGTGGCGATTCCCTTTCTATCGAACTCAAGAAAAAACTGGACAAGTTTCTTGCCGATCATCACGCCACCGTTGTTGTGCGTGAAGGCTATGGCACTACCGAGTGCGTCACTGCAAGCTGTCTGACCCCTTACAACAAGGAGAAGGAGGGAAGCATTGGCTATCCTTATCCTGACACTTATTATTCGATTTGCAAACCAGGGACGGCCGAAGAGCTTCCATTTGGTGAGGATGGTGAGATATGCCTCACCGGTCCGAGTGTGATGCTTGGATATCTGAAGAATCCTGAGGAAACCGCTGATACGTTGAAGCTTCATGGAGATGGCCGTATCTGGTTGCATACGGGAGACCTAGGTTTCATGGACAGCGAAGGATTTATCTTTTTCAAGCAGAGAATCAAGCGAATGATCATCACAAGTGGGTACAATGTCTATCCATCACAGATTGAGAACGTCATCGATTCGCATCCTGCCGTCCAGATGAGCTGCGTGATCGGGGTGAAGGATCCGTACAAGATGCAGAAGATCAAGGCCTTTGTTGTTCTTAGACCAGGCTATGAAGCCAGTGACAAGATCAAGAATGAAATCATGGATATCTGTCGCAAGAAGGTGGCGAAGTATGCATTGCCTTATGAGATTGAAATCCGTGATGCTCTTCCTAAGACACTTGTTGGAAAGATTGCCTATACAGTGCT
>JAAYFO010000018.1 GCA_012728215.1 Spirochaetales bacterium
GATATCTTCAACGCGAAGAAGATGATAAAGGTGACACACCCAAGCGGGCATCTGGTCACGAGCTTCGGCATCGGTCTTCTGAAACCTCTCTTCAGAACGATGGATCAGCTTATAGATGCCTCAATCAAGGTAAACGGAGATTTCACGGTAGATCCAAGACCGATTGACTATTCCAACGTCAAATGCAATCCTCTGGAGAAGCTAGTGTTCGACAAGTTCCTCTATTCACAGCAGGAACGATATGAAAAGCAGCTTGAAGCCCTGGGCCTCAGAAACCGTGACGCCTTCACATGTGCCTGCTATCTCATTGGCAACGTTCCGAAGAAAGGCGATATTCTCTCATGGGCGGAAAGCAGTGCCGTGGTATTTGCAAACAGCGTCCTTGGCGCCAGATGCAATCGAAACAGCGGTATGCTTGACCTGTTCGGATCAATAGTTGGATGCGTTCCCTACTTCGGGCTTCTCACCGATGAAGGACGAAAGGCAACATGGAAGGTCACAGTCAGAACTTCATCCATTCCTGAAGCTCAGATTCTCGGATCTGCCATCGGGATGAAGGTGATGGAGGATGTTCCTTACATCTACGGACTCGACAGATTCCTTGGAAATGATGCCAAAGATCCTGACACCATGAGCTATCTCAAGGATTTCGGAGCTGCCACAGCATCCAACGGAGCTGTCGGCCTGTATCATGTGGATGGACTTACTCCGGAAGCCAAGGAACTGAAGGAATCGCTGATCAAGGAAAATGCACGTGAGTATGTAATCGATGATGCCGAGCTTCAGAGAGTCTACGACTCCTATCCGCTGATGTGGAAGAAGCCGGATTCCGCTCCTCAGCTTTGCTTCATAGGCTGTCCTCATCTGAGCATGCAGCAGCTTAAGGACTGGACTGACAGGATCGAATCCGGACTGAAAGCCAACAAGTGTAGGAAAGTCATCTGCCAGACAGTTCTCACCACCCCGCCCAAGATTGCAGAAGAATTCAGGGCCACACCTGATTACATGAGACTTCTTGCAACCGGTGCCAAGCTCTCATCGATATGTCCATTGATGTATACCAACAACCCGCTTACAAAGGGAAAGGCAATCATCACCAACAGCAACAAGCTGAGAACTTACTCGATAGCCAGATACTACAAGGATGCAGATATCCTCCGCATTCTCACAGGAGGTGCAAAATGAAAGAATTCAAAGGAAGAGTCCTAGCTGGTGGAAACTGGAAGGGAGAAGCGGTCGTATCTCATCAGGGAGTCAACACTCTCGCCACATTCCAGTCTTCGGCTTTGAAGAATTCAAAGCAGGTCATCGTGAGTGACCAGAACAACAGCGATATTTTCAAGAAGATGATCACAGGCAAAGCCCTGTGTCTTCCAATAACAATCGGTTCCACCACAGGCGGACTTGTGATACAGACAATCTGCGCCATGAAGATCAATCCTGCAGCATTCCTGTTCAGCGAGCATATCGACAGCCTGGCTGCAAGCGGGATAGTACTTGCCAAGGTATGGGAGAACTCCGATGTCATCGCAATCGACCAGCTTGGAAATGACTTCCTGGATGCCGTGAAGACAGGCGACACCCTCGAGATAAGGGAGGATGGAACAGTAATCATCATTGAATAATGATTTTGTTTCGCTTATCATCAGCTTATGAAAGTTCTCGTATATGGTTCCGTCAATATAGACATGGTTTTTTCGGTTGATCACATCATCCTTCCTGGAGAGACGATCAAGAGCAAAAAGATGACAAGAAGTGCCGGAGGAAAAGGTGCAAACCAAGCCGTCGCCCTCGCCAAGGCAGGGAGCAGCGTATGGTTCGCAGGCAAGGCCGGCAATGATGCGTCGTGGATTGTCAGCATAATGGATAAGGCAGGAGTAAACACCGAATACCTATGTCACACAGAACATGCCAACGGTCAGACTGTGATTCAGCTGGATCGCAACAGGCAGAATGCAATAATCACCTTGGCAGGTGCCAATGGGGAAATTGAGGAATCAGAGATAGATTCGGTTCTGACACATTTTGAAGAAGGCGATTGCCTTGTGCTGCAGAATGAAATTCCTCATCTTGCCTATCTTCTTGAAAAAGGTGAGGAAAAAGGCATGTACATCGTCCTGAACCCATCACCAATGACAGATGATATTGCTACTCTGCCATTGGAGAAGGTGAACCTTCTTGTCGTAAACGAAATCGAAGGAGCCGCACTTGCCCAAATGAACCCGGACTCTGACTTTGAGAATATCCTGTCAGCACTTGAGGCACGATATCCTGATACGGAAATCGTCATGACTGTTGGTGCCCGCGGAGCATACTACCGATTTCAAGGGGATATGTACTTCTCGACAGGGACCAAGGTCAAGGCAGTGGATACCACAGGTGCAGGTGATACTTTCCTTGGATATTTCCTCACATACCGAAACGAGAAGCGTGATATTGACAATTGTCTTTCCGATTCATGCTTTGCCGCTGGGATTGCTGTATCCAGACCTGGAGCAATGCAGTCGATTCCATCAAGAAGCGAAGTCGATGGCTGACAGCAAGCCATTCACATCAGTTTGATATGCAGAAAGGACGGTTTTGCCGTCCTTTCTGCATATCAATACCAGATGACAATTTTTATTTGTCTTCCTTTTTCTTTCTGCCCTTTCTAGGAGAAAGAATCAGAAGAAGCAGGTAAATGGCAATCATCACTGCAAAGATCGCAACCATTCCCTTCCACATCAAAGTCAGAGATTGTAAAGTAACATTCATATCAGCCTCCTTACAGCAAGCCAGGGACAAGTCCCAGGATGACACCACCAGCTATGACAGAACCAATCTGCCCTGCAACATTGGCTCCAACCGCATGCATGAGAAGATGATTCTGAGGATCTGCCTCCAATCCCATCTTCTGAATGACCCTGGCGGACATCGGGAATGCCGAGATTCCAGCAGCGCCAACCATCGGGTTCACCTTGTTCTTTGAGAAAAGATTCAGAAGCTTTGCAAACAGGCAGCCGGCAATCGTATCGAACACGAATGCGACAAGCCCAAGACCCATGATCATCAGAGTCTGAAGCTTGACGAAATTCTCCGCCTTCATCGTTGCGGCTATCGTGATTCCAAGCAGAAGCGTGATCAGATTGGCAAGTGCTGTCTGAGCTGTATCTGAAAGAGACCCAAGTACTCCACATTCCCTGATGAGGTTTCC
>JAAYFO010000155.1 GCA_012728215.1 Spirochaetales bacterium
CAGCCCGATGAGAGCCAATATCATCGCTATCGTATCCTTGATGGTATTCTGATTGATAGCCGCGACGATTCCAAGCGGAACAGAAATAATCACGGCAACAAGCATTGCAAGGGATGCAAGCTTCAATGTATTTGGAAGACGCTGCAGATAGAGCTGCATGACATCCATCTTGGTTATATACGAAGAACCAAGATCACCTCTGATCAGCTTGAAGATATAACGAAAGTAACGGGTGACAAGAGATCCGTTCAGTCCCATTTCTTCTCGCAGGGCCTCAAGTTGTTCCTCAGTGGCATCTGGACCTGCAACCTGATAGACAGGATCGCCCTCTGCAACATCCATGATGGCAAAAATGATGAATGCCACGCCAAGAAGAACAGGAATAAGCATCAGCAGACGCTTCAATATGTATCGATACATAAACTCCCCTAATTAATTAATTGAAACTGCAGGGCACAGCTCCCTGTACCCCGCAGATCTTTTCAATGTAGAAATATCCAATTGCTTTAATTTATTCGGCAAGTGCAATATGTCGGAAGTCATGCTTCGCATCCGGTTTCCAGATGGTTCCAACGACACCCTTCTTTGCTCCGATGTTGATGTATGATGTGCAGACCGGAACAATCGGACATACTTCATCAAGATAATTCTCGATGTCATTGTACATCTTCTCACGCTTGGCAGAATCGATTTCGACAAGAGCGGCATCCAGCATTGCATTGAAAGTCGGATCCTTCATGTTGCAACGGTTGGAACCATTCTTCTTCAATGTGCCATCAGCCTGAAGTGTGGAACCATGCTGGTTTCTCAGAGTGTAGTCTGTTCCAAGATCATCAGTGAACTGATAAAGTGCCAGCTGATAGTTCAGAGAAGCATCATTGAGCTTGCCCTTCAGAGCGGCAGTCTCCAGTTCCTCCAACACGATCTTGATTCCAATCTGAGCGCAGCTGCTCTGGAAGATCAAAGCGGCTGTCTTCTTGAATTCCTTATCGACCATGATGTTGAAGGTAAGCTGACCTGGCTTGTAACCAGAAAGAGCGAGCTCCTGCTTTGCCTTCTCGATGTTGTACTCATAGAGATGGATATTCTTGTTCAGACCAAACTGACCACGGTTGATGTAGTTGTTCTGGACAGTGGCAAGCCCGTCATATGCAGCGTATACAATGGATTCCTTATCCATGCAGTATGCAAGAGCCTTGCGGACATGGACATTATCCAATCCCGGCTTCTCCATCTGCATCGGCATATACAGCATGACTACGTTAGGAGTCTGGATCAGTTCCAGATTGCTGTCTGCCTTTATTCTCTCCAGATCCGTGGTGGATGGGTCGATGCAGACATCGATTTCACCAGTCTGAAGTGCAATCAGTCTTGTGGCAGCTTCCTTGTAAAGCTTCAGGACAAGTCTTCTGGTCGGTGCGGCTCCGTCACGATACCCTTCGTATCTGACCAATGAGCAATGAGAACCAGGAACCCAGGCTTCCAGAGAGAACATGCCTGAACCCATGCGAGGTCCATTGACCGCATCAGCTTCGCAGGCGGCCTTTGACATGATTGACATTCCACCATGAGCCATGAGGGTCAGCCAGTCCTGGTTAGGTCTGGAAAGGGTGATTCGAAGCTTTGTGTCATCAATGACTTCCACAGACTTCACATCAGCAACCTTCTGAGATGCAAATGATGAAGTCTTGGCCTTGTCATAGGTGTACTTGACATCAGCGGCAGTCAGAGGAGATCCATCGGTGAATGTCACGCCGTCAAAAAGAACGAATTCATAGACACAGCCATCTTCGGAAACTGTCCAGCTCTTCGCCAAGGCCGGAATCACCTTGTTTGTCTCAGGATCGATGTTCACCAGTCGCTCATGAGTGAGGTAGAACACCATCATGTTCGCATCGGTATTGGATCCCTGAGGATCAAGGTTATTGACATCATTGGCGATTCCGATGGTGACTGTATCATTGTACTTCACGCCTGATAGCACTTCACCTGACTTCACGCTTCCACTCTCGGTTAGTGTTCCGGCAGTTTCCTGAACCGGAGTCTCTGCTGCGGGAGGGGCTTCCTTTCCACCACCAGCAAAGACAAGACTGGCAGACAGAATCATCGCCAGCAACACAAGCACGGTTTTTTTCATAACAACTCCTTCCTTTGTCACTTGCCAAATGCATCATTGCATCTGCTAGGACAAAAGCATATTAACACGGAATGATATTAATCGCAATTGGAATATTCTTTTTTTATGTCCATCTAATCGACCGTATTTCACTATGTATTTTAAAAAAACATAGTGTGTTAAGTTTCTTTTCTGGAACCGGCTTCCCATCGATTATTTCAAAAACCTCGGGGTGGATAAGGTAGTCTTCCTCAGCTGAAGCATGAATAGAAAGTTTCCCAGACTGCTTGCGTTTATTCCGAGTTCGGAATACATTGCAGATATGGATTACATCAGTGTCAAGGAAGCTGCTGCAAACTGGCAGATAAGTGAGAGAAGAGTCCGTTCG
>JAAYFO010000156.1 GCA_012728215.1 Spirochaetales bacterium
ATAGCCGCGGTTCACACCAGCTCTGAGAGAAATGAACTTGAGAAGATTGATTTCAGCTCCTGCATTCAAATGAAGAATCAGATTCTTCCACTCGAACTTCTCCTTTCCTGTCATCAGATTCATCATGTCGACAATATCGGCAGAAAGCACAGGGTTCAGAACAGGAATCTCTGGAACCCATGCCATGCCCAGAGTCAATCCCATTGCATTTTCAATCTTGAATTCAGTGGAATCATTTGCAACATGTCCATCAGGAGCGGTCAGAAGCCCCGCCTTCAGCCCATTGGACACATCGCCGGCGCTGGTGTAGCTCTTCATGTAGTAGATGGAATTGATATCACTGGCCACTGCACTCACACGAAGCGAGTTGTTGAAGAATCCAAGTGTCACACCTACATGAACGGGCACTGCCCAACCTGCCATGACCGGAGTTCCCCAAAGAAGGGTATTCTTCAGATCTTCAGCCATCTGGGTACTCTGCAGCAATGAGATAGCGGCACTGCCATTGATTGCCTTGGAATACGCCTTGTAGACAAACTGTCCAGTGGCGCCGATGTCAAGATTCAATACTTCCGTATCAATCACTCTGAATCCCAGTGACAATGAAGCACCTACGTTGATTTCCGGAATGAGATTGATATTGGCAATATTAGCCGCGCCATCAGCTAATGAATGAATCTTTTCCTGAACCTGAACACCCAGTCCGAAGTTTCCGAAAGCAAAGCCCAGATTCACATCAGTGGTCAGCAGCTCATTTTTCCCTGAGCCAAGATTCTCAATCATATCCTGAGCAAGCTTGATCAAATCACTGTTCGGAATGTTGAACTTGTTTTTGATGGCATCGGTAATTATCTTTACATCATCAGGATTTGAAAGAAGTGCCTTGAGATTGTAAAGAGTCACTGACAATGAAGGGATAGTCATTCCAAAGCGTTTCTCGGCTAGTGCGGCTGGGTTCTTGAAGAAACTATCAATCCTGCTCGCAGCTGCGATGCCGCTTCCACCCATTCCCAGCTCTCTCACAGAGGTGGCGCTGAATGGATTGTCGGAAGAACCTGGATAAGTCACGCCAGGCTCGGCTTCAGCCATCAGCACCGAAGCCCCAATAATCATAACAAGTAAAATCACAAAGTATTTTTTCATTTCGTCATCCCCCCCTACTACATCTTAATGCTTGTAAGCAATGAGCCAATACTGGTGTTCAGGAACACTTCCAATTCAGCGCCATTGGTCGGAATCATCTTCAAGGCAGAACCATATCCGGAATCCACAGCAAGGACCAATGCAGTATTGGCAACCAATGCAACTCGATCCATGACATTCTTAATCACTTCTTCTTGTGTAGAACCGCCGAACCACGCAGCCAGTCCAGCCTGAAGCTTTGCCTTGTCTTCCAATGTAGCCTGGAGGTCTGATACGAAAGCATCAAGTTTTTCCGTCGATTTAAAATCATCTGACGCTCCGTTCAGCAGATCCATATTTGCCTTGAGCACTTCATTGATAAGCTCACGGACATTGTATTGGTTTCCGTTGAAATTTATCTTGGAAACTTTCTCAGCCTCGGAGAATACAACTGACACCAGATAAAGAATCAGGTCATTAGAGGTGTACTTTCCATTCGCAAGAGTCTTGCCGTTAGCGATGAAGGCATCAATGCCTTCCAATCCGCACTTTCCAGCAGCAGCGTTTACAACGTATTGTCTTACCCCATATGCTCCTGATTCGTAAGCGGTCCTGAGTGCAGACATGTTTGCGACAAATCTGGTATAGCCATCTGAATTCAACTGATTGTCTGTAGTCCCAATCGTGCTGAGAATCTTGTTCACTCCGCCTCGAATCATTGAGAGGTACTTCAGAAACTGATCATTAAAAGTTTTTGCGCCATCTTTTGACAGTCCCTTTAATCCATTGATCAAAGAACCAAGATCCACTCCCTGCAGAAGATTAATATCGGTCTTGTTCACCGTCTTGATTGTCATCAGAGTCTCCTGAGCCTTGGCTATCAATGCAAGCCGAGCAGCTGCGGCTTCTGCATCATTTCCTGCGATCTTTGAAGCATTGTCCTGCAGTGTCTTTGCAAGTTCAGTGACTACTGCCACTGTAACCAGTTCAGCCTTGGTAGGATTTTCTGAAACAGGAATGTTGGAAATATTGGAAACAACTGTCTTCAGCGCTGCCTTGACCTCAGCAGGAGCGCTGCTTGTATCAATTGCATCGGTCGCAGCGGTCACCACTTCGGCCTTCTTTTCCTCAAGCTGTGTCTTGACCTTTGCAGATGTCTCTGGATTTTCAGAAACAGGCTTGGACATCTCAGTCTTGAGAGCTTCCGTCTTCTGCGGAGAACTGGCGATCTCGGCAATATCGCCAGTTATCGCAGCTGCTGCATCAAGCTTGACTTCCACGCTTCCATCAGTCTTCGTCTCGACGGCGGCGTCTACTGAAGCAGTGGTTTCAGTCACTGATTCCAAGTTGGCTTCAATCCCATAAATATTGTTCCCAAGTTTTCCCATTGTCTCTGCCAACTTGCCAATGATGCTTGCATCACAGCCAACCATGCAGAGAGCCAGGCATACAACAAGGATTCCAAACAAAAGCTTTTTCATTTCCTTCTCCTTTTTAAAAAACATCAGCGTTAACAATGAATGATGTCGAATAATACAATTCCACTATTATTATATAGCATTTTTACAACAATACTAGTAGCAGACCCCCATCCACCTATCAAATAAAACAAGCAACAGATAGAAAAGTTACTCGTTTTTTTCATTGACCAGCAAGAAATAAAAAATTCCGAATCTGCACCGAGGTGATGTAGAAGTGCATCTGAAGGCTTAGAATGCAGTTTATCTCCGATAACGGAGCAAAACAGGGGAGTCCATTGCTCTGGACAGCAACTTTTCGACCTTTTCGTATTTGTTTTCCGGCCTGTTCATGATTACCGAAAACACGTTGAGATAGCCTTGCAGCTCACATCTTATGAAACCGGAATGCGCGCAGGAACATTTGGAGGAGCCTGCAGAGGCTGTTTACCGGGTCGAGTGGATTGTCGTCGTCAGGCAGCTTCTTGATTGTACTCAGAAAAGTATATCAGCTGTCAATGGTGGGTTTCAATCAATCAATCACCCACTCAGGTTTCTTTTATCACCTCGGTGCAGATTCGGATTTATAAAAAAATCAGATTTGGCTTTTCCTGTTGGG
>JAAYFO010000157.1 GCA_012728215.1 Spirochaetales bacterium
GAAGAATACATGCTTCCGAAATCATCCATCATGACTGTGAATCCTAGTTCATGAAACTGATCCAATGTAGTGCGGATCTGCTCAGGGTTTCCAGCCAGGACAGATTCAGTGATTTCAATTCTCAAAAGGTCATGTCTTATGCCATAGCGGTCTGCGACTGACTTGATGTAGCTGACCATGTCGGTTCCGAATATGCTTCTTCTGGAAAGGTTGACAGAAATGTAAGTCTGCTCATCTCCGTTTTCCTTCCATTGCGCTAGGATGCGGCAGGCTTGTTCAAACATATACTTGTCCAATTTGACAATGAACCCGTTCTGCTCGAAAAGCGGAATGAATATTCCAGGAGACAGGATGCCATAAGATGGGTGGAACCAACGGACCAATGCCTCAGCACCGACCACCTTGCCTGGTGAAACGCATATTACAGGCTGCAGATACACAAGAAACTGCTTCTCATCGATGGCACGTTCCATGTCAGAGGACAATCTCTGCTGAAGAAGGGTCTCCTCCTTCACCTTTTCGTCATAGTATGCATAGGCCTTGAATACATCATCACCTGTGGACTTGGCAGCATGACTGGCTCTGTCACACATGATCTCAACTGGAACATCACGGTCGGTGACTTCGTAGATTCCGAAGCTCATCCTCACAACAGTGTCACTTGAGACATCCAGATAGTCAAGAACTGCATTCTTCTCCAGAACATCCAGATCAAGCATGTCATGAGGCATGCAGAACACGAAGCGGTCATCTCCCGATCTGCCAAAAACACATCTTTCATCAAGGATGCTTTTCAAGCGATCCCGTATCTGCAGCAGCATGTTGTTGCAGGATTTTATTCCCAGCATGACATTGAGTATTTTGAAGCCTTTTATATCGCTTACGACTATCACATAGTCCGTGCTTGGGTTCGCCAGCAGGAAATGATTTACAACCTGACAGAACTTTCTCCTGTTGAAGACGTCAGTAAGCGGATCCATTTCGGCATAATAACGGATCTTGTCATTTGCCTGCTGTTCCTTCTCCATCCTCTCACGTTCCTTGGTAATATCCTCGAACAGTCCCATCACTACTGGATTTTCAGTTGACTCATATGGAATTCTTGAGATTACGCTTCGGATGAAGATCGTCTTGCCCTTCATGGTATTGAGCTTCAGCACACGTTCCACAGGCATGCCATCCGCTATCGTCTGCTCAATGTCATCCCTTACGAGTCTGTTCTGTTCCTCATCGGAAGAAGATAAAATGAACAGATCGGAATGCTCCACACTGCTGTCCGCTTCGAAAAGGTCATAGAATTGCTGGTTCCTATAGAAGTTTCTCATTCCGACCTTGCTGACTTCGGACATTCCCACCGCACCGCTCATATTGTCAATTATGGCACTGAGCCTCTTCTGCATTACATCATGCTCATGAAGCTTTGCGATTTCCTGACGAAGCCTGATGTTCTCAGTGATATTGAGAACGTTCTGAACACGGTGTTTGAGCACTATTGAGTCATAAGGCTTCTTTACAAGATCCCACGCCCCTGATGCAAGAGCAAATGCCTCGGTCTGAGAATCGGGTGAACTGGTTGCAATGATAACTGGAATCTGAGCCAGAGCAGGATCTTCCTTCATGTGCTTCATGACTTCATATCCGCCCATCACAGGCATGCTGATATCAAGGATCACCACATTGATATCCAGACCACGAGCTTTGAGAAGATCAAGAGCGACCTTGCCGTTCTCTGCTTCCAGTAAATTGTAATCCTCCTGAAGAATCTTTGACAGCAGGATCCTGTTCATCCTGACGTCATCTACCAGAAGGATGAGCTTCTTTTCCATCAGAAACCTCCAATGGGACCCTAAAGCTCTC
>JAAYFO010000158.1 GCA_012728215.1 Spirochaetales bacterium
GACTTTCCGGTGAGATAGAGAATTCCCTTCTCCTTGCAGGCACCTGCAATGAAAATATTCTCGTCAGTTACAGGAACTCCCGCATCCTCCAAGGCTTTCTTGGCAGCGGTGATTCCCTTCTTCGGGTCACGATCGTTGATATCCACAACCTTCTCGGTCGTTGGCTCAAGCTTGAGCTGCTCTGCTGCAATCTTCACAACTTCTGAATCAGGAGCGACAGGAGTCTTTCCAAAATAACCGAGGACCATCTTTCCATAGCCTTCAGCAATCCTCTTCCAAGGTCCGAACATCACATTGTTGAAAGCCTGCTGGAAATAGAACTGTGAGACAGGAGTGACGGAAGTTCCGAATCCACCCTTGGCGACGCATTCGCCCATGGCTTCGACTATGGCTGGGTACTTGTCCATCAGCTTATTGTCTCTGAGCATCTGGGTATTGGCTGTAAGCGCACCACCTGGAAGCGGGAAGAATGGAATCTCAGGATTCACCTTGCATGCTTCCGGAGGAAGGAAGTAGTCCTTCATGCAATCCTCGAAGACTGACTCAGCCTTGCGGATCTTCTGAATGTCGATGTCCAGATCCCACTCGGTGCCTCTGAGGGCATGCCACATCGTGATGATGTCAGGCTGGCAGGTTCCACCGGAACAAGGACTCATTGAAAGGTCAAGCTGAGTAGCTCCAGCTTCCAGGGCCATCATGTACTGCTGAATTGAAACACCTGCGGTCTCATGAGAGTGGAATACGATGTTCATGTCGGGACCGACAAGCTTACGTGCTCTCTTGATAGTCTCGAACACCACTGAAGGAGTGGAAGTTCCGCTGGCATCCTTGAAGCAGAGAGAATCGAATGGAATCCCGGCATCAAGAATCCCACGAAGGACTCTCTCATAGAAATCAGGGTCATGGGCTCCCTTGGCGTTTGGCGGAAGAGCCATCATCGTGACGGTGACTTCGTGCCTCAGGCCGGCATCATGAATAGCCTTTCCGCTGTCGATGAGGTTGTTCACGTCATTGAGTGCATCAAAGTTTCTGATTGTGGAAATACCATGCTTCTTGAACATCTGGGCATGGAGACTGATCATATCCCTAGACTGGGAATCAAGACCTACTACATTGACTCCTCTGGCGAGCGTCTGAAGATCAGCATTGGGACCGGCAATCTGTCGGAACTGATCCATCATGGCGAAGGCATCATCATTTGTATAGAAATACAAAGCCTGGAATCTGGCACCACCGCCAGCTTCGAAATGAGTGATGCCTGCATCACACGCGGCCTGTACAGCCGGCATGAAATCCTTTGTGAACACCCTCGCGCCATAGACAGACTGGAATCCATCTCTGAACGCCGTGCACATGAAATTCACTTTCTTCTTCATATTGTCGTTACTCCCGTATTATTTCTTAGATTCTCTAACAGCTGCCGCTATCGCTATGGCAACCTCCGCTTCCCCTGAACCCTGAGCCTGCACGTTGGCAACGGCCGCTCCATCAGAGGCTTTCTTTCCGCTGGCACCTAGTCTTCCACAAATTCTGCTCATCAGTTTTGTTGTAAAAATGAGAAGGACGAGGAAAACGAAGACCACACCCATTCCAAGACCCATCAAAATGAATCCATTGGCAATCTGGTCAGTTCCCATAGAAACTCCTTAAAAGTCATATAGCGAAGCATTGAAAATGCCGATTGAACGCCAGTATCCATAATATTGATTGAAGGACACAGTTTCAAGCAGACAAGCAAAATAAACTATGAAATGAAAAAAACGGTGACTTTGTTACTGCAATATATGAGGCTCAGCACCAATTGATAATTGAAAAGTTCATCAAATACAGCTATTCTTGACATGGAGCTAAAAATGCATTGCACACGAAAACTAACTGATGACTTATACTATGTCGGACAAAGCGACCGCCGTATCGCCTTATTTGAGAACGTCTATCGACTTGATGATGGAATGGCATACAACTCATACCTTCTGCTGGATGACAAGACGGTTCTGTTTGACTGCACAGACCAGTCTGTAGAGCACCAGTTCATGGAAAACGTTGATCATGTTCTGGATGGGAGAAAGCTGGACTATCTTGTTCTCCATCACATGGAGCCTGATCATTCAGGAACCATCAACGAACTAATGATCCGGCATCCGGAGACAACCATCATTGGAACGGCCAAGGCCCATGCCCTGCTTCTTCAGTTCTTCACATTCACAAGCGAACCAAAGTTTCTTGAAGTGAAGGAAAACGACAGCATCGAGACAGGTCATCACAGGATTTCATTTATTCTTGCACCGATGGTTCACTGGCCAGAAGTAATGGTCAGCTATGACAACACCACAGGGACACTGTTCTCCGCCGATGCTTTCGGCACATTCGGAGCTCTCTCAGGAAACATCTTCGCCGATGAGTTTGACTATCAGCACAGGATGCTTGACGAGGCAAGGCGCTACTATATCAATATAGTCGGCAAGTATGGTCCACAGGTCCAGATGCTTTTAAAGAAGGCATCAGCACTTGACATCAGGAGGATCTGTCCTCTCCATGGTCCGATCTGGAGAGAAGACCTCGGATTCATCATTGGCAAGTACGATCTGTGGAGCAGATACGCAAGTGAGGAGAATTCAGTTCTCATCATCTATGGTTCAATCTATGGCAATACTGAGAATGTCGCTCAGGTTCTATCAACCAAGCTGGCTGAGAAGGGAGTGAGGAACATGGGTCTGTATGATGTCTCCAAGACAGACATTGCCACACTTGTTTCAGAGGCATTCAAATATAAGACCATAGTATTTGCATCCAGCTCCTTGAATGCAGGTCTGTTTCTCAACATGGAGAATCTGCTGCTTGACTTGAAGGCGCACAGCTTCCAGAAGAGGAACGTCGCCTTGATCCAGAATGGAAGCTGGGCTCCGTCAGCACTTCGGTGCATGTCGGAGATCTTCAGCGGAATGAAGGAAATCAAGCTGATTGAACACACAGTGGACATCCGATCATCTCTGAAGGAATCTCAGCTGGAAGCCGTTGATCAGCTGGCGGACTCACTGGTGGCGACCCTGTCCTGCTGAGCAGGCAAAATGGAGGCATGACGATGAGCATGTTTGGCACTGCCGCACTGGGACTTGCAATTCCACTGCTTGGAACGACTCTTGGAGCTGCAATGGTATTCTTCCTCAGAAAGGAGATGAGCACCGAATTGCAGAGACTTCTTCTTGGATTCGCATCGGGAGTGATGATAGCCGCATCAGTCTGGTCCCTTCTTCTTCCATCGATAGACATGGCAATGGAAGCAGGCGTGATCGCATGGCTTCCCGCATTGGTAGGATTCTTGGCAGGAAACGCATTCCTACTGATTCTGGACCGCATCATACCCCACCTGCATCTGAACTCAGACAAGCCTGAGGGTCACTCAAGCCAGCTCAAGAAGTCAGCCATGCTGGTTCTGGCCGTCACGCTTCACAACATCCCTGAAGGAATGGCTGTCGGAGTCGTGTTCGCAGGAATGATTTCAAACAGCACGACAATCTCCGCTTCAGGTGCATTCGCCCTTGCAATTGGAATCGCAATTCAGAACTTTCCCGAAGGGGCTGTGATCTCAATGCCTCTGGTTGGAACCGGAACCACCCGACGCAAGGCTTTCGGATATGGATTCCTGTCTGGGATAGTGGAACCGATAGGTGCAATCCTTACAATACTTCTGACATCAATCATCACCCCCGCTCTTCCATACCTGCTGTCATTTGCCGCAGGTGCAATGATCTATGTCGTGGTCGAGGAGCTGATTCCCGAGGCTCAGGCAGGTGCGCATTCCAACACTGCGACAATTGGTGCCGCGATAGGTTTTGCATTGATGATGGTTCTTGACGTGGCTTTGGGTTAGTGAAACAATCAGTATTATTCTTTATTGAAGGAAGGTATATAAATGTCAAAATCAAGCTCCAACGGGTTGAATACAGCCATTATTCTGAAAGTTCTTGTCATTATCCTGTTCATTGGAATGGGAATCTGCGGCTATGTTGCAGGTGACGACGTCGCATTCGCCGGATCCATCTATCAGGAGATAGGTGAAGAATGGCTCACCTACACCCTCACAACCATCGTCCTGATTTCAGGACTGGGCCTTATGGTTCCGATGTTTGTAAAGGGAATGCCTGGAATCATCGAAAAGATCTCAATGATCCTGATTCTGATTTTCTGGCTGGCCGTCATGATTTTCAGAGAATTCGTACCAGGTTTCTCTGGAATGGATTTCGAAGGATTTCTAAACTGGCTCATGAATCTGTCAGTTGACATGATAATCTTCTTTGCAATCATCCAGGTCTGTGGAAAAGCTCTGAAATAAATCTGCAATCCATAAATATTCATTGAAGGCTCCGTGATTATCGGAGCCTTCAATTATTTGAGCCAGACGGCTCTAGCCTTCTGTTACAAGATGTTCCTGGACTATCGGGCGGAAAGTCTGAGCAAGCAGAACTGCCAGAACGATCTTTATCGTATCGCCAATCAGAAACGGGAAGCATGTCATGCCCAGTGCCTGAAGCAAGGTGTATTTCGGAAGCCTGAACATGAACCACAGAGTTCCCACCAGATAAATCAGCACTGTTCCAACAAGGAGAGCTATGGCATTGAGCCACCAGGATGGCTTGTCCTTGGAGATGAATCCGATGAGACCGGATACCGGTGCGGCAGCCAGCATTGCAATCAGAAAGCCACCTGTCGGCCCGAACATGGCGGCAGGCCCGCCACCAGAAGTGAACACAGGAAGCCCAACCAATCCCAAAAACAGATATAGTGCGACTGCTATCAAGGAGTTGACAGGTCCGAGGGTCAATGCACCAAGATATACAAAGAACGTCTGAAGCGTAATCGGAACCGGTGGAATTATGACGATACGAGTGAACGTACCGGCAATTGTCAAGGCTGTAAAAAGTGAAATCAAGGTTATCCGTGTGATGTTTGTCTTTTTCATTCCATCACTCTACTGTAAATGACATGATTGCTTCAAGCTCGAATCTGTTGCAGTTTTCAGTCTGTTTTGCTAGGATTGGACCATGCTCAACATCAACAATCTATGCTACAAGAACATACTTCACGATATTTCATTCAGCGTTCCAGACGGAAGCTTCACTGTCATTGCAGGCCGTAACGGCAGTGGCAAGAGCTGCCTGCTTCGTTGCATAAAGGGATTGTACCGTCACACTGGAACAATTGAGATGAAAGGAACAAGCGCTCTCGTATTCCAGGATGCCGACACGCAGATAATCGGTCAGACAGTGAGCAAGGATCTTGGCTTCGGGCTGCGTGTTCCTGCTTTGGAAGCAGCAGACAGAATCAGAGAGACAGCTGCCGAATTCTCATTGACAGATCTTTTGGACCGACGTCCATCCACACTCAGCGGTGGAGAAAAACGGCGTCTGGCCATTGCGGATGCAGCGATAACCAATCCCGACATCCTGATGCTGGATGAGCCTTTTGCCAATCTCGATTATCCGGGAATTCAATCAGTGGTTCTTCTTCTGCAAAGGATGAAGAGCCAAGGCAGGACAATAATCATGGTATCACACGAAGTGGAGAAGATTCTTGCTCTGGCAGACAGAATCGTGATAATAGATTCTGGACGGATAGTGATGGAAGGACCTGCAGATCAGGTGTTCCTAAAGGCAGACTGGCAGGCTTCGGGAATCCGAGTCTCTGGAAAACGCGAGGACATGCTGTGGCTGTGATCTTCTCCTACCGAAGTTCAGATACGTTTCTTCACCGAGCAAGCCCGGTGCTGAAGATAGTGATGCTCTTCATATTCGCCTTCTGTCCATGGTACATCAATCTTCCGACAATGATGATCCTTGCCATTGCAATCCGGCTTCCTCTTTCAGACTATCTCAAGGGTTCTGTCTTCTTTATCATAGTCGGCATTCTGATCTGGGTATCCAACGGATGGCAAAGTGCATTGAGCTTTATTTCTGTAGTCCTGAGCGGAATGATTCTCACTGACACCACCGACCCGCAGGATCTTGCTGATTCTCTCAGGCCAATCCTTGGCAAGTCATTTTCCCTTGGAATTGGAATAACCTTGGCAATGCTTCCAGTCACGATGGAGACAATGCAGCAGGCTCGACTTGCAAGAAAAGCGAGAGGAGAACGATTCATCGGAAAAGGATATCTGGCATCAATTCTGCAGATTATGCTGGACAAAGCCGATGACTTTGCCCTCGGTTATCGAAGCCGGATTGAAGAATATGATGGAAAAGACGGAACACAGATGCTAGAATCAGAAAAAGGAGCCTGAACAAATGGACAAGAGAACTGATTATATAAGCTGGGACGAATACTTCATGGGAGTGGCAGTGCTGTCTTCCATGCGAAGCAAGGATCCGCACACTCAGGTGGGTGCATGCATTGTGAATCATGACAAGAGGATTGTCGGAGTTGGATACAATGGGTTTCCAAGAGGATGCAGCGACGATGAGCTGCCTTGGGGACGAGAAGGAGACACGCTGCACACAAAGTACCCATATGTCTGTCACGCAGAGCTGAATGCGATTCTGAACAGCAGCAGCAACCTCAGCGACTGCAAGCTCTATGTGGCGTTGTTTCCATGCAACGAGTGTGCAAAGGCAATAATTCAAAGTGGAATCAAGGAAATCGTCTATCTTCAGGACAGCTATTCAGAATCCGAATCAGTCAAGGCATCAAAGCTCATGTTCGATCACAGTGGCGTGAAATATCACAGATTCGAGGGCAGAGAGGAAATAGTCCTGAGGTTCCAGCAGTGAGCAGAATCCTTGCAATCAATCTGAACCCCACCTTCCAGCAGAGCTTCTTCTACAGAAGTTTCACTAAGGATGATGTCAACCGGGCATACGCGCACAATGAGCAGATTGCAGGCAAGGGCTTCAATCTTGTACGCATTCTCAGCCTTCTCAATGACAAGGCTGTCTACCTCAGCCATCTGGGAAAGGACAGATTCCACGAAGTTGAGAATGAATGTCAAAAGCTTGGAATCGAAATGGCATATGCGCTGAATGACGGCCCCATGCGCACGTGTGTGACGGCATTGGAGTCCGATTCAGGGCAGACGACGGAATTCACCTGTGACGCGGCTCCTATCAGTTCACCTGAAGTCGAGGCTCAGATTCGAATCCTATTTGAGAACCTTATCTGTCAGAAAGACATTCAGTGGTTGATAATTGCCGGAACGCAAGCCCCTGGCTATTCCAAGTCACTTTTTGCCGACATGGTCAAAAGAGCTGATGAGTTAGGAAAGAAGGCAGTGCTGGATATCTGTGATGGGAATCTACTTTCATGCATGGAACATCATCCCGCCATCGTCAAGCCGAACAGAAAGGAATTCGAAAGGACTTTCTCGATAACTGGAGCTGACGACCAGACGTTTGAGGAGAAGGTACGGCAGATATCCAAAAAGCATGGCTCCACGTTGGTGATAACCTGCGGTGACCGCGGTGCATACGTTGCAAATCAGAAAGAATA
>JAAYFO010000159.1 GCA_012728215.1 Spirochaetales bacterium
TATAAGTTTCCCACGGATTGCTCCGTGGAACAATTACTTCTTGTTCTCTCCCAAAATCTCCGGACCTCTCGGTCCACGAACATTAACTTGAATCTCTTCAGTTATATGTTCTGAATTGACTTAGGAAGCCCTCATGCTTCCTTGAAACTTTCGTTTCAACCGATAAGACCAACAACCTTTTTCTCGGTAATCGTCTTTCTCGACCTTCCCTTCTCTTCTCTAATATCTCTGCAAAAAATCAATTTGAAGAACCTGAATCCTTCGTGCTTCGCTAGGTCTCTCTCTTAGCGTGCCCGATTAAAATATCAAAAATAGTGCATTCGTGTCAACATCAAAAATGAGAATTTTCATAAAAAGTTAAAAAAAGATAAAAATCCTCAAATAAGGCCCTGAAATGGCACTTTTTGGAGGAAAAAATATTTGTGAATTATCCATATTGCTGAAAAACATCAAAAAAGTTTCACAAAATGTTTTTTTCACATTATCATCAATATATGGAGGAACAAATGATCAACGACCTTTTGCTTGATAATGAGGTGCTCGTATTCGGACACCGGGGATTCAGTGAGGAAGCACCTGAGAATACGATGGCTTCATTCAAGCTCTGCAGGGAACTGGGAATCCCAGGCGTCGAACTCGACGTTCATCTCTGCCGTTCCGGAGAATTGGTCGTCGCCCATGATTTCTCTCTCGAAAGAACAGCAAAAGTCCCCGGAACAATAGAAGAGAAAAGCCTGGCGGAATTGAAGGAGCTTGACTTCGGTTCATTCAAGTCAGAACGATATTCAGGCGAACGGATCATCACACTGGATGAACTGTTCGAGGAATTCGGCAATACCTTCATATATGATATAGAACTCAAATCCCGCGAAGCGTTCTCAAACAGTGAACTTACATCAAAGACATGGAACACAATCCGTGACCATCATCTGGAAGAGAGAGTTCTCTGTTCTTCATTCAACCCCTTCACCCTTTGGGCATTCAACAAAGCCAGCGGGCGGGTCCTGCCTACTGGAGACATATTTGCAATAGATGACAATGTTCCAAAGATCTTCCAGCGTGGGTTCGGACGACATATCAGCCATAGCAGCTATCTGAAGCCGGAACAAAGCCAGGTCACTGTGAAGTACATTCAGAAATTCAAGGAACAGCTTGGATACCCTATAGTGGCATGGACTGTGAACACCAGGGAGCAGGCAGAGAGGCTTATCGGATTGGGAGTTGATGGACTGATCGGCAACAACCCCAGACTCCTTGTGGAATGCGTGGAAAGCTACCAGATCTGATTGCAGCAGTATAAAAGCTTGTAAAAAAGCATGACCGATATTATTCTACAACCATGAAAAACAATGAAATCGCTTTAGCAGCCCATAATTGCATCCAGACCATCGTCCTTCCAGACAGATATACGACATTCAGGCGATTCACCAAGCTCCAGATGGCTGAATATGGAAAGGACTTTCTATTCAGCACGATGAGCCAATGCCCATCAGGAGTTTATCTTGCCATAAAGACAAATGGAAACATGCTAAGCTTCAAGGTCAACACAGAAAAGACTGCAGTATACCTGCCGGCATTGACTGAAATGAAGAAGAAAGACTGGAAATCTGCTCTTTCCCAGATTACTGCCGGAGTCATCGGAGATTCGATAATGGAGCTCAAGGATACCTTTGACATTGTGATTGACAATCAACGGACCATCAGTACGAAATTCAAGAAAGGAAAGATCACTGTGGCACTGGGCAATCCCCATCCACTGGAAGATGTGCTGGCACTTAAGATATACCTTCCTGTATTCCCATTTGTGGCAGTGGCAGACTTTGAATCCGATGGCGATGTATGGGTAGATGCAGGCACTGAATTCAGGCACGTATGCTATTGCTTCGGAGATTCCATAACTCAAGGATTCAATGCCCACATGCCAAGCATGACTTATACATCCTTGATAGGGCAGCATTACGACATGGAGATGCTGAACTTCGGAGTCGGTGGCTATTGGTTTGAAAGAAAATCGCTCGGCGGGATGGAGGATCTTCCCAAACCCGATATGGTAATCATTGCTTATGGGACAAACGACTGGGTAATGGTTTCATCAATGGAGCAGATGAGAGAGAATGTCTGTGGATTCCTTGATGAAATTGACAATCTCTACAACGGGATTCCCACATACCTGATCACTCCAATATGGCGAGCTGACAAGGATACACAGCATGGTGTCGGCAAATTCGAGGATATGTGTTCAATGGTGAAGGAAGAAGCTCTGAAGCACAAGGATATAAAAGTACTTGATGGTCTGAAGATCCCACTGGCCGATCCAAAGCTCTTCGGCGACGGATTCCTCCATCCAAATGCTGAAGGATTCAGGATCATGAGTTCCTATATAATAGAAGAAATGGGAAATGAGCCGTGGAACGGCTTCAAGCACTCCTGACAATCTGTTATTTCATACGTGAAATGTCTTAATTGACGAATGCCTATGCACAGGTTATGATTGAACCTGTTTATAAGGAGCATCCACCGTATGATGAAGCTGAATTACAAGAGAACCCTGTTCGTTGGGTTCGCATTCTTCCTGATATGCCTTTTCTGGCAGGCCTATGACAATATTGTTCCAAAGATTCTCATTGACAAATTTGGAATGTCACAGACATGGAGCGGGCTGATAATGGCCTTGGACAACATCCTGGCACTGTTCCTTCTCCCTCTTTTCGGAGCAATCTCGGATAAATGCAAAAGCAAGAGGGGTCGCAGAACTCCATTCATCGTTGTCGGCACTCTCTGCGCATGCATTCTTTTCGTAGGACTGTCACTCGTGGACAACATGCAGCTGAAGAACCTCGGTGCACCTGCCCAATTCATCACAAGAGAAGATGGACTCTCCGCAATTTCCACAGAAGGAATGGAAAAGATATATTCCACCCAGAAGGGAAAGGTCATAACAACCTCTGATGGAGAAAAATTCACCCTCGGGGGCAACGCGACGGAAGCAAGAAACTTCACTCATGATGAGTTCGTGTCAATCACAGCACAGATATTCAATGAGGAAGGAAAGATCGTCACAAATCCTGATTTCATAAATTATGTAGCCTCTGCAAGACAGGCATACGCCCATGATGTGAAGGAAGCACACAGGTTTCCAGTGATTCTGTTTGTAGCTGTGCTTTTTTTCCTTCTTATCAGCATGGCGATCTTCCGTTCGCCGGCAGTTGCACTGATGCCTGATGTCACTATCAAACCACTGAGAAGCAAAGCCAATGCAATCATCAACCTGATGGGAACGGCAGGAGGAATCACAGTACTTGTCCTTGGAATGGTATTCGCAACCGGAAGTGTCCTGAATGCAATGATAAGCTATACAGCATACTTCTCACTCATTGCCGGCCTTATGCTGATTGCACTTCTGGTCTTTCTCTGGAAGGTCAAGGAGCCGAAGTTCGTTGTGGACATGCACGAGGAAAGCAAGAAATACGGAATCGTGGAACTGGACGAGACCGCTACTCTTTCTCAGCGAAAGCTCTCCAAAGGAGAAAAGAAGTCTCTGTTCTTCATCCTCTTTTCAATCATACTCTGGTTCATGGGATACAACGCCGTCACCTCCAAGTATTCTGTATACGCAGGAAAGGTCCTGAACCTTGATTATAACCTCACTCTTCTGATTGCACAGGCTGCAGCAATAGTATCATACATTCCTGTAGGTATCGTAGCCTCCAAGCTTGGAAGAAAGAAGACGATTCTTGGTGGAATAGTGATGCTGACGGTATCTTTTGCCACCGCCTCATTCCTCAGAGCAGGCAGTCCGGCATTTGTGATGAACGCAATGTTCGCTCTTGCCGGAATCGGATGGGCGACGATCAACGTCAACAGCTTCCCAATGGTTGTCGAACTGGCAAAAGGCGGGGATGTCGGAAAGTACACAGGATTCTACTACACAGCTTCCATGGCAGCTCAGACATTGACTCCGCTGTTCTCAGGATTCCTGATGGACCAGACCGGAAAGATGACTGTGCTCTTCCCTTATGCGACTATCTTCGCAGGACTGGCATTCTTCACAATGCTCATGGTGAAGCACGGAGATTCCAGACCGGATTCCAAGAAGGGTCTTGAAGCTCTGGACGTGGATGACTGAGAAACAAAGTCCTGGTAAGGATCATCAAAAAGAGGACGCCGTGATTGAATCCATGACGTCCTCTTTGTTTTTATCGAATTGACAGGCTACAGAAGCTTATCCAGATGTTTTTTTACCTGTTCAAGGAATTCATCAGAATATACAGGCTCAAGCTTCACATCCTCGACCAAGCCAACCAGGTCCTTGGTCATGATTCCATCATTCAGAGTATCGATCACAGCATTTTCCAGATTTGTGGCAAACTTAGAAAGCTCCTCGAGTCCATCCTTCTCCCCTCGCTTTCTCAGAGCACCACTCCAGGCAAAGATCGTGGCTATAGGGTTAGTCGAAGTCCGTTCACCATCTCTGTATCTGTAATAATGTCTGGTGACAGTTCCATGAGCAGCCTCGTATTCATAGTTTCCATCAGGGCTGACCAGCACGCTCGTCATCATGGCAAGTGATCCGAAAGCAGTGGAAACCATATCGCTCATCACATCACCGTCATAGTTCTTGCATGCCCAGATATACCCCCCTTCGCTTCTTATCACACGTGCTACAGCATCGTCGATCAGGGTATAGAAATAGGTTATGCCAAGACGATCGAATTCAGCCTTGTATTCAGCATCGAACACTTCTTCGAACACCTGCTTGAATCTTTCATCATAAACCTTGGAAATAGTGTCTTTGGCAGAGAACCAAAGATCCTGCTTCGTATCAACGGCATACTGGAAGCAGCTTCTGGCAAACGAGTAGATTGAGCTGTCCTTGTTATACATCCCCTGAATTATTCCAGGACATTCGAAATCATATATCTCATGCCGATACTGGGTACCGTTTTCTCCTGTAAACAACAGTTCCGCCTTTCCTTTTTCAGGTACGCGGAATTCAGTGCAGCGATACACGTCACCATAGGCATGTCTGGCGATGGTGATCGGCTTCTTCCAGTTTCTCACAACAGGCTTTATGCTGTCGATGAGAATCGGTGTCCTGAAGACAGTGCCATCAAGGATTGCCCTGATCGTTCCATTGGGGCTCTTGTACTTCTCGGCCAGATTGTATTCCGTCATGCGCTTTTCATTAGGAGTGATAGTCGCACATTTCACACCGACGCCAAGCCTCTTGATTGCATTGGCGGCATCAATAGTCACCTGATCTCTTGTCTCATCTCGATGAACCAATCCCAGATCAAAATACTCAGTCTGCAAGTCCACATATGGAAGGATAAGGGTCTCCTTGATCATCTTCCACAGGACTCTCGTCATCTCGTCACCGTCCATTTCCACAATTGGAGTCGTCATTTTTATTTTTTTCATATCAAAATCCTGTCTTTATTTATTCTTGGCCTTGGCCTTGTAGTAATTCATCAGACATCCATCCAGAATGATCTGCTTCTCATCATCAGTAAGCCCCTTCACATACAGAGTTATGCTGGTGATCTTCCCATTCTCCAGAACCATTGCAGGAATCTTCTCCTGCCCATTTTCTATCGCTTCCCGAATCATAGGAACATAGACGAAGGAATCCACCTCAAATGGGAATTCACAGTCATCGGAAATCGTGAAAGGAAGGATTCCCCAGTTGATGCAATTGCTTCTATACCTCTTGGTTGCGTATTCATGGCAGATATTGGCAAAACCACCAAGGACCTTCTGACATGATGCCGCCTGCTCTCTGGCAGAACCATCACCCGGCTTGTTTGCATAGATGCAGGAGCCGAACTGTGTCTTGCTGACAATCTCAGGATCATCGGAGAATTTGCCAAGCACCTTGGCCAACCCATTGGATCCGCCTCGTCTATCTGCCTCTTCCCTTGCAACAGCCTCGCTGCGCTTCACATATTGTGGAACACGTCTGGAAAGAGTGAATTGGGCAAGCTTCAGAGGATTCGACCTATAGGAAGAAGTCTCGCCTGAAGGAATAAGCTCATCAGTGGTTGTGACCGGATCACGTATCACTGCAACCAACTTGAGAAGCATGTTCTCTGCCAGTGGCTGCATCTCAGGCCATGAGGTGATGTTGGGTCCGAATATCAGCTCTTCCTCTGGCTTGGCTTTACCAAAACCATTGTACACTCTGCTTTCATAGATTCCACCATCAAAATGGTATTTGATTCCACTTTCCGCTTCCTCGGCGAAATCTGTCGCTGGAGTAATGGCTCCGTGGTTTCTGGCAGTAGCCGCGATTGACCGGGCATCCATCAATGCAACGCCGGAAAGCTGTCCATCGGAAGGCTTTGAACCTTCACGGTTCGGGAAGTTCCTTGTGGTATGCCTGATGGACAGACCATTGTTGGAAGGAACATCCCCAGCTCCGAAGCATGGACCGCAGAATGCAGGCTTGAAGATTGCACCGCTTTCCATCAATGAAGCCATGACACCATCACGAGCCAGCTCAAGCTCCACCGGAACAGAACCAGGATAGATGCTCAGGCCAAATCTGGTATTGCCGATCGAATGGTTTCGAAGGATTTCGCCAGCGTCACATATATTCTCAAAGATTCCACCTGCACAGCCAGCGATGATTCCCTGATCTGCAAAGACCTTTCCATCATGAATCTTTCCCTCCAGATCAAGCTTGACCTCATCACCGAACTGCTGGTGAATTGCCTTGTCCACGTCCCCAAGGATATCGTGGGCATTAGTCAGGAACTCAGCAATCGTAAAGGCATTGCTTGGGTGAAATGGAAGTGCAATCATAGGCTCGATGGCACCAAGATCAATCTCGACTGCCTTGTCATAACAGGCAACTCTTCCTGGATGGATTTCCTTGAAGTCTTCCTTACGATCATGGATTCTGTAATACTCCTCAACCCTTGCATCAGTCTCCCAAATAGAGCTGAGACAGGTTGTCTCAGTCGTCATCACATCAATACCGCAACGGAAGTCTACACTCAGATTGGAAATGCCAGGACCTGCGAACTCCAGAATCCGGTTCTTCACAAACCCTGATTTGAATGTGGCTTTGACCAATGCCAATGCCACATCATGCGGACCTACTCCCTTCTTCGGCTTGCCAGTGAGATATACAAGAACCACTTCAGGCATGTTCACATCATAGGTATTGCGAAGAAGCTGCTTGACCAGTTCAGGACCACCTTCTCCAATTCCCATCGAACCAAGAGCACCATAACGGGTATGGCTGTCTGATCCCAGAATCATGTTCCCGCACTTCGCCAAAGTCTCTCTTACATATGTATGAATGACTCCGACGTTGGCCGGCACATAGATTCCGCCGAATTTGCGAGCCGCACTGAGTCCAAACACATGGTCGTCCTCATTTATCGTACCACCTACGGCACATAGACTGTTGTGGCAGTTTGTCATTGCATAAGGAATCGGGAATTCCTTAAGTCCGGAGCCCATCGCTGTCTGAATTATCCCAACATAGGTGATATCGTGGGAAGCCAGAGCATCGAATCTGATCTTCAGATGAGCCGGATCTTTCGACTCATTGTGAGACTGAAGAATCTGATATGCCATCGTATTTCTGCGACCTTCCTCTACATCAAGCGAAGAAGCCCTTTCCAACCTGCCATCTGCAAGAAAAACCTTGCTGTCAATCAGTTCCATCATACTGTCTCCTCTTCCTTGGTCACTGACTCGACGTTCTTTATCACATCAATGACGCTTCCATCACGATAAGTCACAATTCCTACTATCCTGTCACCATATTTTATCGGTTCAGGAACTCCTGTCACCGATTCCGCCTTCTTCTGAAGTTCATGAATATCCACAATGTCGATGTGAGCCTTTTCAAGAGCCTCAATCAGATCGGTACGAGATGGATTGACTGCAATTCCCTGATCGGTCACAACGACGTCCACGGTCGATCCTGGAGTGACGATTGTATTCACATGCTTCAGAACTGAAGGAATTCGGCCTCTGAAAAGCGGACAGACCACAATTGCAAGCGAGGCGCCGGCGGCAGTGTCAGGATGTCCTCCGATAGCCCCTCTTATCACTCCATCAGACCCTGTCAGGACATTGACATTGAAGTCTACGTCAACTTCCAGTGCAGAAAGAATCACTACATCGAGAAGATTGACAGCAGTGCCTACCTTGAACGGGTCAGCATAGTAATCAGCATCTATCTGCTGGTGAAGATGATTGTTCTTAAGGGAATTCGCAGCTTCAAGATCAAACGACTGCACATCAAGGATCTTCTTTATCAGACCTTCCTCATGAAGCTTAGTCATCACGCCGGTAATTCCGCCAATGGCGAAACTGGCATGAATGTTTTTCTCTCGCATGTAGTCACTGAGAAACCTGGTGACTGCCAGAGAAGCACCGCCTGAACCAGTCTGAAGGGAAAAACCATCATAGAAGTATCCGCTGTTGACTATCACTTCGGCTGTCTTTTCCGCAATGAGAAGATCTCCGGGCTTCTTGGTGAATCGAGTCGCACCACTCATGATCTTCTCAGGATCGCCTATCGAATCTACAACAACGACCTGATCTACAAATCTCTGAGAAATAGCAAAAGGCACATTGGGATACGGTACCAGATTATCTGTGATCACAATTACATGATCTGCGTATTGCGCATCGATCCTTGCATATCCCATCGATCCGCAGATTGATTTTCCCTCGCCCTCCCGAGTATATCCATTGGCATTTCCATATGGGTCACAGGAAGGAGCTCCCAGGAAAGCGACATCAATATGAAGACGATTCTCCTCAATCGCAGTCGCCCTAGCTCCATGTGACCAGAAAGTCACAGGCTGATCCATGACTCCCATGCTTATTGCATCCGCCAGTTCACCACGCATTCCACTTGTGTGAATCTTTGTGACAAGCCCACTTCTGATATGATTCAAGACCGGAGCATGGCAAGTGGTAAGACTGGATGCGGCAAGAGTGAGATTTTTAAATCCCATTTTTTCAAGAACGTCAAGAACCATGTTCACCACAAAGTCACCTGCTCTGAAGTGGTGATGAAACGAAATCGTCATTCCATCCTTCAGCCCTGATTTTTTCACAGCCTCTTCCAGAGTCGGAGTGATGTTGTTCTGCTGTTTCTCCTTCAAGAGAAGAGGAAGCCAGTGCTTCTTTCTAAGCTTGGGATTCTCTTCTTCAAGATACATCTTGCATCCATGCTGCTTCAGCAACTGATAATCCTTTTCACTTATCATTTAGTTTCCTCCTCATCAAAGTAGACCTTGGAAGCCTTTGCAAGCTCTAGGCACCTCAGTGCCCTGAGAAGTACAGGCCTGTCAACCATCTTTCCCTTCATCGACACTACTCCGCTTCCGTTGGCGATAGCTTCCTCCAAGGCAGTCTTTATTCTCAAAGCCTTCTCTATCTCCATCGGCGTAGGTGTGAACACAGCGTGAATCGGTCTGATCTGACGCGGGTTGATGATGGACTTGCCATCAAAGCCAAGCTTCTTTATGGCTGTGGCTTCACGGATAAGCTGTTCTTCATTGTTTGTGTCTGAATAGACTGTATCGATACAGTCTATTCCTGCAGCTCTTGCAGCAACGACTATTGTGGCTCGTGCAAGAAAAAGTTCAGTGCCTTCTTCCGTCCTCTGTGCCTTGATGTTGGCGCAGTAGTCCTCCGCTCCAAGAGCGATCGCTATCAGCCGCTTGGAAGCGGTGGCAATGGAATAGGCATTCACAACCCCGAGAGCTCCTTCGATGGCCGCCATCATCTTTGTCCTTCCAACAGGAATTCCAAAGTCCTTCTCGGCCTTTTCTATCTCGTACTCGACATCATTTATCTCCAAAGCCGTCTCCGTCTTCGGGAGCCTGATCACCTGAGCACCACACTTGACCATCGCACGGACATCCTGAACACCAAAAGGCGTATCAAGCGGATTGACACGGACTACTACCTCGCAGGGACTGTAATCGATTGTCTTCAATGCATTGTAAACAAGAAGTCTGGCTGCATCCTTCTGCTGAGTGGCTACGGAATCTTCCAGATCGAACATCAGAGCATCGCTTCCGTACACATGGGCATTGGACATCATGCCGGGATTGTTACCCGGAACAAACAGCATTGTCCTTCTAAGCTTTATTGGAGAAAGGCCAAGCTGAAACTGAGTACTAGAATTCATACTGCACCTCCCCACCAGCGGCTCTGAGAATGGCGGCAGTGACTCTTGCACGAATCGTGCAGTCCAATGCGCCCTTGTCCTGAACCTTGACATCGACATCCTGAAGATCAAACTCCAGGCATGTATCCATCACTACCTTTCTGATGTACTTGCCAAATTGACTTTCAACTGTACTGTTCAGATCGATCCTGATGCCGTTCTTTCCGGGGGAAAGCTCAATCATGGCATCGCCAGACTCCAGAGTCCCTGCGATTCCAGTTCCTTTCAGTTTCATAAGTATGTCCTTTGACGGTTTATCATTGTTCCGTCATCCATATGATAAACTGTAAATTGCCATCTGTGAACCGCAATTATCATCTTTTTTTTCACATCCCCGACTTCAATGACTAATCTAATACCCCCATTTTCTGATTCTTTTCATATACAGGCTGTTCACCAACGATTCCTTCATCGCAGCTTCATTCTTCGATTTTGAAGCTATACGGACAAGATCGTCCACTGTATTCTTTATGCAATCGCTCTCAAAAAACACTCTTTCAAGCTGTCTTCGGTCCATTCCAAGCTGAATCATGGATATCCGGTCTATCCAGGCAAGTCCATATCTCCCTTTGCCCTTCCTTCCGGCGAAGAACGTTCCCTCGTTCCTGAGAAATTCATCGGGAAGAGGCCTTTTAACTGAGGAACCTGCATACAGCATGATCTCGCAATCCTGCAGATCAACATCAATTTGCTTCACATGCATTCATGACCTCCTCTGAGGCGTAGACGGAGAAATGACCATCATTGTTGCCTGGCAGCTTTTTCTTGTGGTTCTTTTCCCATGCGTCTGGGCGGGCAAACATATAGGACAGCACCAGCATGGCCTTGTCTTCTGTGTCCAGATCTACAATATCAGGATCTTCATCAAAGATCTGACCACCTCCAAAATACAAATCACCGTTTCTCTTCTTCAGTTTTTTAAGCTGGCTGGTGAACCTCTCATCCGATATCATCAGAAAATACCGGATATCCTCTGCCACGGTGTTTTCAAACATCAGCACGACCTCATCCGGCATAATCAGCATGAACGGCAACCCCATCCCTGTTATCAACATAGTCTCCGTCAGGCATCTCTTATACAGATTGAACACTGGACGAAAGAGAAACAACTGTGACTTTGCAGTGACTTCTCTTCTCAACACTCGGAATCTTACGACCCCATTCCCTTCCTGGACTGATTTCATATTTCGTCCTCCTTTTACCTCTACTTACGGACTCAATGATGATTTCGCTGAGCAAATCGGAAAAACCCTCAAACAAATTTCATTTCTACTGCAATTCTGATTCAGCAAAAGTTGGCTTTTCTATTCATCCAAGCTCAAAAACATGATATGATTAGCTGTAATGGACAGAAAAACAGCATTTGCCGGACCTGAAATCAAACTCAAAGACATACTTGAAATGAAGGACAGACGAGTCCTTCTTCAAAGACAGATGCTCAAGGAGCATGAAAATTCGTTGATTTCTTTTTCAGTAATGATGGCAGGACCCGTGAAGCAGAACGAAATGAGCCGTTTTCTTTTTTCAGAAGGCCTCAAGGAAATCCGGAAAATGCTTGACCAACGGAATGTGAAGATTTCCAAGGAGCATATCGAGCAGTCCCCTGGCGGTGACACTGCTCTGATCAGTTGCGACATTGACTCCATGAAGCTGAAGAAGCTTTGCATGGAACTGGAACAGGATATTCCTTTCGGAAGACTTCTGGATATCGATGTCATTTCATCAGAAGGGAATACAATCACCCGTGCCATGGCAAACAAAGAAAGCCGATGCTGCATTGTATGTGGCAAGAATGGCTCAGGATGTGCCAGAAGCAGGGCACATGGAGTGAATGAGCTGCTTGATGCGATATGGAGCATAGCCTGCCATGAGGGAAATTAGAAGAATACTTACAGCAAGAGACATAAAGGAATACAGGGCGCTACTTTCCCTCTGCAATCTTCGTGATGCAGAATCCGCCTATGTCATCGGCTTGTTTAAAGAGGATGGAGAGCTTGCTGCCTGTGGTGCCGCTGATGGCCCAATAATCAAGAATGTTGCCACTTCCCCACTTGAAAGAGAAACAGGAGCCATAAATCAAATAGTCACAGACCTAATCTACAAGATAAACGAAGATGGTTACTCTAATGCATTCGTATTCACAAAGCCTCAGAACAAGGCAATATTCCTATCACTTGGATTCAACTCAATCGCCATGACTTCAGAAGTTCTTCTTATGGAACGTTCCAACAAAGGAATTGCTGGATTTCTGGAAGACTGCCCTCATGGAGATGGCGCAATAGTGATGAATGCCAATCCATTCACAAACGGACATCTGAAACTGGTTGAGGAAGCGGCAAGCAGATGCCGTCATCTTGTGGTGTTCCTGGTTGAGGAAGATGTCTCGATATTCTCCACAGATGAAAGAATGCAGATGGCCAGTCTTGCGCTCAAGCAAAGCAGGATAAAGATCAGTGGCTTGGTAAAAGGCGGTCAATACATTATTTCCATGGCAACTTTTCCAACTTATTTTCTAAAGAAAGCAGACGAAGCCAATAACGAATACAGCAAGCTTGATGCAACAATATTCGCCGAACGGATTGCACCGGAACTTGGAATAAGAACGAGATTTGTCGGAACCGAACCACTGGATATGGCGACGGCGCAATACAATTCCAATCTCAGGACGATTCTTGCAGACCATGGTATTGATCTTGTCGAAATTCCAAGACTGGAATCACAGGGAAAAGTCATAAGCGGATCGCAAGTGCGGGAATTCCTTGCCAAGGACGACTTGCATTCAGTTGCACCCCTTGTCCCAAGATCCACTTACCGATATCTATACGCATTGAAGCTTGCAGATCTGGCAGGAAGGAGTCTGATCAAGGAAGTGGAAGTCACACCAAAGCCGGGGCTGGTAGACATGGAACACAACGGATCGCATGATGATATGGACATCTCGACATTCAGGACCTCCGCCGCAGCGATCATGCCATATTTTAAGCAGATTGCAGTATTCGCAATCAATTCAATGATGATTGAAACCCCATCGACGCTTCCACAGGAAATCCGTCAGATAGGAATCAAGGCAGAAGCGGCGATGATGCAGGCCACAGGTGGAATCAATGCCCATAAAGGTGCCATCTTTTCACTTGGAACCCTGTTGTTCTGCTGTTCAATGGCTCTGAACCAAGACAAGGCAGTAAATACCGAAAACATCATGGAGCTGTGCAGAAAATGCATGAGAGACGAAATGGATACAATGAAATCCTCCACTTCTTTGACTCACGGGGAGAAAGTCTTTGCACGCTACAATGTGGGAGGAGTGAGGATGCAAGCAAGCAGTGGCTATCCTGATGCAGTAGCGGCATTGCAGTTCTTCAGAAAACTAAAACAGTCGATGAACGAAAACGATGCACTTGCATGGACTACTGTATACCTGATTTCCCGGCTGGATGATACTAACATCTATTCCAGGTCAGACCTGGACACTGCTCTTTGGGCCAGGAAGGAAGCTGCCGAATCATTGAAGCACATTGACGAAGGAATATCGGTGATACGGAATCTGGATACGAAATTCGTCAGCAAAAACCTCAGTCCGGGAGGCTCTGCAGACCTGATTGCCCTCGTCTGGTTTCTGAATCAGGTGGATAAGCTTAGCTAGAAAAGTCAAAACCTGCCATTCTGCCAGATAGTTCTGTCGTTGGAGGATTCCTTTTTGATCATCCTGATCACCACAATGTACATTACAATCACAAATATTATGTACAGAACAGTGGATACCGATGAACTCATCATCGCTGTTGCATCATAGAAGCCATGAAGCAGCACTGCCATGAGATACCCTAGAACAAGATTCACAATCTTTCCTCTGCGAAAACCTCTGCTCTCTGCCACTTTTGCCCTTCCGTAGAAATAGCCCATGAAGACTGCAAATCCCATATGTCCAGGCACAGCCAGAAACGCACGTGGCAGAGCCACCTCCAGGCCATAGCTGAATACATATTTCACATTCTCAAACAAGGCAAATCCCATGGAGACGAAGACCGAATACACTATGGCATCAAAGGTCTGATTAAAATCCAGAATCGTCCATGTCCGGCGTTTGAGGAAGAAGAATTTCGTTCCTTCCTCCACCGAACCAACTACAATGAAGGCAAGAACGAGAATGTAGTATTTGCTTTGCGAGGAAAGAGTGAGATTCAGAAGCTTACTGCCGATCAATTCCAGAACAATCGAGCACAGAGCCGCGAGGACTCCCTGAAAAAGGAGAGAGGCCAAAAGTCTTGGATCTTCCTTCTCAACCTTGTCCATCCTGTATATGTACCTGAGAAGAAAGAAGCCTGGAAGCAAGGCCGCCGCCATGTAGATCAGTATCGTAATCCTCATTGGAATTAGAAAGAACATGATTGCACTCCCTTACCTGTTTCAGATCCTATCTGGTCATGTTCTTTAGAGAACCGTCGGAAATGATGAATCTGATATATATCAGGAATGATGCCACTGATGAAACCGCGGCAAGATAGAACAGCAGTGTCACTGCAATGCCACATGCAGACAGCCATGAAGCTCCTTCAAACCAACGTTCCATTGCATAGAGCAGGATTCCAGCCACTCCGCTGACTGCATAGAGCACAGCCTTGGACTTGCCGAAGATGTTTGCAGGAACAGGCTTGCCCTTTCCCATCATCAGCATTCTGACGAAAAGCATTCCCAGTTCTCTCCACAGTATCACAATGAACGCAATCGACGGCATGATTCCGCATTCCATCAGGCAGACGAAATAGGTTATTCTGCTGAATGTGTCGGCGAATGGATCCATCACTTTACCCAGATCGGTGATCAGGTTCCTTTTTCTGGCAATCTTTCCATCCAAAAGATCTGAGAGCTCATTAAGCACAAAGATGGCAAGTACAAGAATGACCGAAATATCTTCCAGTCCATACCCAAACCAATATGGAAGATTAAAGCATATAAAGAATAACGGAGCCATTACGAGTCTAGAAACCGTAAGCTTGTTGGGAATGTTCATTTAAGCCTCCTAACGGAATAGTTCACTGTATTTCTCAGTAAGGTAGCGGTCGAAGTATTTCTCATCCAAAGATTCGCCAGTGATCATTTTCAGAAGAACATCGCTTTCATAAATTGCTCCATAACGATAGATGCGATCATTGAGATAGGTCTTGATCTTCTTCAGTTTTCCACTTGCCAGCAGATCATCCACATCGATGTCATTTCGCATCTTGTAGTAAAGCTGAGAGTTTATCAGATTGCCCAAGGCGTATGAAGGGAAATAACCGAACATTCCACTTGCCCAGTGATTGTCCTGAAGGACTCCCATGCTGTCACTCGATGGCTTGTGACCAAGAAGCTCCATGCTGAGCTGATTCCATGCATCTGGAAGCTCTGCAACGGTGATTCCACCGTTAAAAAGTTCCTTTTCAAGTCTGAATCTCAGAATGATATGAAGGCCATAAGTCACTTCATCCGCATTTACCCGGATATCTGACGGCTGGACCTTGTTCAGTGCCTTGATGAAATGCTCGAAATCAATCCCATCGGTCTGCTTCTTGTAAGCATTCCTGAATTTTGGGAAGTAATACTTCCAGAAGGACGGGCTATGTCCAAAGACATTTTCCCACAGTCTGCTCTGGCTTTCATGGAAAGCCATTGATGTGCCCTGTGCCAGACAAGTGCCACTGGTCTTTCTGTTGGATGCGCCCATCTCATAAAGAGCATGCCCAGCTTCATGAATGTAGCTGAAAATCGGATCTGTGACACGAGCATCGCTGAATCTGGAAGTTATTCTGATGTCATCTGCACCTAATGTAGAAGTGAAAGGATGATGGCTTATTCCCAATACCCCACGGTTGAAATCAAAGCCCATGTTGCGGACTATGCCTTTGTCGAACCGTTCCTGAGTCTTCTGTGGATATTTAAGCAGAAGAAACGAGTCGTCCACCTGTCTGCCTTCGACCATGGACATGACCTTGTGTATGGTATTCTCCATCGAATCAAACAGACTTGTGATTCTTTTTGAATCCATTCTTGGTTCAAACTGATCAAGAAGCGCATCGTATGGCGATTTGCCATCCTTGCTCAGGCACTGAGCCTCTTCCTTCACAAGATCGAACACAGTCTGAAGATAGGGTCGATAGCTCTCGAAATCATTCTTCTGTCGAGCTTCAAACCAATGGTCAGATGCCGCACTGGTAGCTTTTGCCAATGCAGCGACAAGAGAAGAAGGAACATTCCTGCTATCTTTCCAGGATTTCTCCATTATACGGATGATTGCATGTTCCCTGTCATCAAAGCCAGGAGTCCGGCTATTGATGACACTGAAGATTTCATCCATTTGTTTAGAAGTCAACAAATCATGCGTGGATTCTTCCAAGTAGGCAAGCTGAGCTCCTCGCTCTTCTCCACCCTTTGGACTGATAGTAGTTTCAAAATCCCAACCCAGAACCGCACAGATATGATTTATCAAAGTGACCTTTCTATCTATCTCTGCAAGTTTCTCAAATGCTTCCTTCTTATTCATATTTTCTCTTCTCTTGCTGGTCTGCAATTCGCAAGCGACGAGGCTCAGGGGATCAGACCTGAGCCTTTGTGTCGATTGCCTTTCGGACTTCCTCGACGAATTCGGAAGTCGGAATTCCATTAACCTGCTTACCGCCACGGTACCTTACAGATACCTGATCTGCGGTCTCTTCCTTCTCGCCGACAATAACCGTATAGGGGTTCTTCATCATCTGTGATGCACGAATCTTTGCATTCATTCTGTCATTGGACAAGTCTGCACTGGCTCTGAAACCAGCCTGTCTGAACTTCATTTCCAGTTTCTTCGCATAATCAAAGAAATTCTCAGCAACAGGAACAACTCTGATCTGTTCCGGTGAGAGCCATGGTGGGAACGCTCCGGCATAATGCTCAAGAAGGACTCCAAAGAATCTTTCTATCGATCCGAGAAGTGCACGATGAATCATGTACGGACGCTTCTCCTCGCCATCACGATCTGTGAAGACAAGCTTGAATCTCTCTGGGAGGTTGAAGTCGAACTGGACAGTGGAGAGCTGCCATTCTCTTCCGATGGCATCCTTGATCTTCAGATCGATCTTCGGACCATAGAAAGCACCGCCGCCTTCATCCACCTGATAAGCAAGACCTTCCTTCTCAATTGCCCTTCTCAGAGCCTCTGTCGCAGCATCCCATCTCTCCTGTTCGCCTACGCTATGCTCAGGGCGTGTGGAAAGATAAGCCTTGATATCGGTAAAGCCGAAACTTCTAAGCATGAAGAGTGAGAAACGAAGGACTTCAATGATTTCATCATCCATCTGTTCTGGAGTCACGAAAAGATGCGCATCATCCTGTGTGAATCCTCTTACTCTCATCAGACCATGAAGCGAACCGGCCTTTTCGTATCTGTATACTGTTCCAAGTTCGCACCAGCGAAGAGGAAGGTCCTTATAAGATCTCTTGGAATTCTGATAAATCATGATATGGAACGGGCAGTTCATCGGCTTAACGTAATAGTCGGTGTTGTCCATCTTCATTGGTGGGTACATTCCTTCCTTGTAGAAACCGAGATGACCACTGGTTTCCCAGAGCCATGATTTTCCTACATGCGGTGTATACACCATGTCATATCCGTTCTTGTAATGCTCGTTTCTCCAGAAATCTTCAATGGCCAGACGGATCTTTGCCCCTCTTGGATGCCAGTAGACAAGTCCGGGACCAGCCTCTTCATGAAGGCTGAACAGGTCCAGCTCCTGTCCGAGCTTTCTATGGTCACGCTTCTTGATGTCTTCCAAATGATCAAGATAGACTCTGAGCTCCTTTGGGGAAGACCATGCGGTACCGTAGATTCTGGTAAGCATTGGATTGGATTCCTTGCCACGCCAGTAGGCTCCAGCGATGGAAAGAAGCTTGAAGGCGTCCTTATTCAGTTCCTTGGTCGATTTGACATGCGGTCCTCTGCAAAGATCTGTAAAGCCACCCTGATTGTAGATTGAGACTTCTTCACCTTCAGGAATCGCATCCAGAAGCTCCAACTTGTACTTCTGACCAGCAAACAGCTCAGCGGCTTCCTTTCTGGAAACGACTTTTCTTTCAAAAGTCTTATTCTGCGAGATGATGTCCTTCATCCGTCTGGTAATCTCATCAAGGTCCTCTGTCAGAAGAGGCCTTGGAAGGTCAAAATCATAATAAAAGCCATTTTCGATAGCTGGTCCGATTGCAATCTGCGCATCGGGGAACATCTCAAGGACTGCTTCAGCCATAACATGGGACATGGAATGCCTGATGGTTTCCTGTCTCTCATCAGCAACCTCTTTATCTGCCATATGTTTCCTCCGTCATTCCAAAAAAAAGGAATATGAGGCATTATATCACTTTGCAATCGATTCTTCTACCACCTGAACAGGGGGATTATCCCGTTCAGGCATCAAATATCATGAGATTCAAGTATGTCGGCTGCAGTTTTTTCAAGACCGACCGGAGGGGAATGCGTCTCCAACGATCTTGGCCAATTCATTGAGGAATGTAATATCGTCATTTGAGAAGCGCCCCATGACAGGACTGTCAATATCAAGGACGCCAATCAGATGACCAGAAGAGAATACCGGAGTGACGATCTCACTGAGGGAAGCACTGTCACAGGCAATATGACCGGGAAAGGAATGAACATCTTCGACTGCAATGGATACGCCGCTGCTTGCCGCAGCGCCGCAGACACCCTTTCCAACAGGAATGCGGTCACAGGCGGGCAGCCCCTGAAATGGACCTAGCGCAAGCTCGTTTCCATTAAGAAAATAGAATCCTGTCCAGTTCACATCATCCAGATACCAATGTAGAAGAGCTACAACATTGGCGATCATTCCTACTCCATCCAGAAAGCACGAACAAGGAATTGCCAGCGACCTGGCAGCCTCAAGAAACAAGTCAGGATCCTTTGCAAAAGGCTCAAACATGGTTATCCAGCTCCTTCACGATATCCTCAATCTCCTCCTTGGGGGTGGATGAACCTGAGGCAATCCCGACGCATTCTGCCTGATAGATGAATTCAGGGATCTCCGAAGGCTTCTCTATCCTTATCGTTCGGATTCCGCGGGAAGCTGAAATATCGGCGATGGCAGCAGTATTTGCACTTTGCGCTCCACCGACGACAATCACGGCGTCACAGCTGTCGCATAAATCAAGAATCTGTCTCTGTCTCGCCAGAGGGGAAGTACATAAGGAATTCCTGACGATCACATCATCAAACCTCTTTTTGATCTCAGCTACGATTTCCCTGAAAAGGTCCTGCTTGAATGTAGTCTGAGCAATGACAAACAACGGGAACCCCTCCGGAATCAGATCCACATCCGAAACGCTTGAAACCAGTACAGATGCCACTGGTACACCGCTGAAGAGCTCTGTGCCTTGAAGACACAATGTCTCGCTGTGGTTTGGAATGCCGACTACAACTATGCAATAGCCCATTTCGGCGTATTTAAGAATTGATTTCTGGTTAATTATGATGTTGTTGCAGGTTCCATCGACAAGCTCAAAGCCCATGTCGATGAATCTCTGTCTAAGTGCGATGGGGATGCCGTGAGCACTGATGAGAGCAATGCCTGGGTCATGCCCATCAGGACTGGAGATGAACTTTAGTCCTTCATTTTCAAAATCGCTTCTGACACGTTCGTTATGGGCAAGAGAACCTATGCAATAGGCCTTCAATCCACGCTCATTGGCAAGCTGAAGAGTCTTGTGCGCATAATAAACCGCACGGGCCACTCCTTTGCAATATCCGATACGCTTGGAAATGACAATCTTCAATGCTTCACTTCTCCAACTTCAGGTCTGAACGCTGCTTTCCGGACGAAGCTGATTCGTCGGCCGTTGAACCTTTCAACTTTGCTCTTTCGGCCCTTTTTTCCATCTTGGCTGCGTTGGCCTTCGCTACAGTTTCTTCAAGAAGATAGGCGGCACTGTCCTGATCGGTCATTGCTTTTCTAGGATTCTTGAGCTTCCTGGCGTCTAGCAGATCAAATCCCGAGAAGGAATAAAGCAAGGCCGGAGCAATTAAATTGGATGAATATGTTCCAATTACAATTCCAAAAAGAAGACTTGTTGCAAAATAGAAGATGTCCCCACTTGCAAAAATGCAAAGAGGAATGATGGCTAACATCGTTGTAACGCTACTGATTGTAGTTCTACTAAGAGAAGCTGTCACACTTTCATCAATTATCCAATCCAGTTCCATCTGTGAATCTGAACGAATCAATGACCTTATTCTGTCCATGATTACAATCGTGTTGTTCAGTGAATATCCGATGATGGTCAGCACTGCGGCAATAGTTGTCGAAGAAACCTCGAATCCCATTGCAATGATGAAGCCCAGCATGCAGATGACATCATGCAGCAGGGCAACGATGGAACAGACTGCATAGCCAAGCTCAAACCTCAGCCAGACATATATCAGAATAAGCGCCACTGCCACAGCCACTGCAATAAGTGCAGATGACAGTAACGAAGAAGAATACTTGGCACCAATGAAATTGCTCTCCAGAACCACTACAGTATCGGAACCGAATGCATCCTTCAGTGCCTGAATGATACCTTCCTCGAGAGATTTTGAGGATTCGCTGTCAGATACTTTTGCCCTTATCTGGTACACCTGATCAATCTCATTCCCCACCGACTGGACCTTTGCATCCTTGAAATCCGAGATAGACGATCTGACTTGTTCGATCGAAACAATACTCTTGGACGAATCAGCAAAGTTTATGACGAACGGGGCAACCCTCAACGTCACAGGAAACCCAAACCCTGTTATCACACCAGAAGAACTGAGATTGGAATCGAACACCTTGCATTCAACTCCATCAATGGTCTGCAAAGCATCGGCCAATGCCCCAGAGGTAGGATATTCGGAAAATGGAAAACTGACTTTGGACACGCCTTCGGCATCTCTCTTTTCCAATGTGAAACCAGCTGAATCCGCTTTCAGCACAGCACTTGCCGAACCTTTGTAAGATACGCTCAGCCCTGATGGAGCAAGCTGGACAGTCTGGCTCAGACCACTTTCAAAATCGATTCCAAGATTGAAACCCACAATCAGAAGCAGAACAACACTGGTCACAACGAGCAGACCAGAGAAAATGTATGAGAAAAGCCTGTTCCTGATTACAGGAATTCGAAGTTTTCTATCTGCCATTGACTTTCCTCCCCCATCCTATGTGAATTTGCTTGTCATTGGTCATATCCATGATCAGATGGCAGACAAACAGCGAACAGAACACTGAACTGCAAAGACCGATTGCAAGAGTTGTTGCAAACCCACGGACCGAACTTGAACCAAGAATGATCAGAACCACAGCGGCTATCATCGTAGTGATATTCGAGTCCATGATTGTCCAGAATGCTTCCTTGTAACCGACAAAAACAGCATTTCGCGGAACTGCTCCTATCGCAAGCTGCTCCTTGATTCTCTCAAATATGATCACGTTTGCATCAACAGCCATGCCGAGAGTAAGAATGAGTCCGGCTATGCCGGTAAGAGTGAAAGTTGACTTGAATCCTCCCAAGATTGAAATGATCATGAACATATTAAGCACAAGTCCAAGATCTGCCACCAGACCTGAAAGACCGTAATACCCAAACATGAAAATGACCACAAGAGCAAATCCAATGATTATCGCGAATGTTCCAACACGCACGGCATCCTCTCCAAGCGAAGCACCGATTGTTCGCTGGCTTGCTACGGACACTTCTATGGGCAATGTCGCAGACTTGAGAAGAAATGCAATCTCCTTCGCTTCATCCAAGGAGAATCCAGATATCTGAATGCTGGTGTTCAGTGCAGTATTGATTGTAGCCTGTGTCTTGACGTTGCCATCCATGACAACCGCCATCACATCACCCACATGCTCCTTTGTAAGAGCATACATCTGCAGGCCACCTTCCTCGGTCAGCGTGAAATTCACGACAGGCTTGTTCTGAATCTGTTCAAATTCCTGAACAGCATTGGCTATGTAGCTTCCATCAATTGACGGATTGTCCAGAATCACGCAGATATTGACAAGTTCATCGATACCATACTCGTCGCTTACGTAGTATCCGGTCAGCACAGCATCCTTTGGAAGAAAATCAGGTTGGGCAAACGAACCATCTTCCAGAAAAAGTTCATCTGGATGCTGATTGAAATAAGTGACAGCCTTCTTGGTTGCCGCATTGTCAACAATCTGGAATTTCAACGAACCCTTTCCGCGAAGGAAAGTATCGACCCTCTCAGGGTCCGCTTCGCCGGAGACCTCAATCAGTATCTGATCCATTCCCTGTCGTCTTATCTCAGGTTCTGTGACACCAAACTGATCAATTCTGCTCTTGAGCACCTCGATATCCTGATCGATCGCAGCTGATATCTCAGCTTCGGAAGCTGTACGCCCAAGCTTGGCTTCGAATGACTGAATATCGACATCAAGAAGAATCGACAAGCCACCTTTCAAATCCAACCCAAGCTGCAGAGCATTCTGACTTGCTTTCTTGTACCCCATGTAACGGGTACGGAATTCTGATTCTATCCTATCGAATATGCTCTGCTCCGAGGTCTTGGAAAACAGCGTCCCAATATCGAGCTTCTTCAGCTCGCTCTTGGAAACATTCTTCACAAGGCTCTTCAGGTATGAATATTCTTCAGGAACAGGATCGCTGGAGGATGCCGCCTTAAGAGCTTTCAGCCCTTTTGAAGCTTGTCCCCTGGCATAATCCCTGATCTGACTATTTGTACCTAAAGCAAGCTCCCTGTCTGCCTGAGACACGGAGCCATACCACACGATAGTGGGATAGAGAAACCAAATACAGATTGCAATCACCACTACGATAATTGCAATCCTTCCTGTTGCCTTCATCTTTAAATCACCGAAGATTATTTGCTTTCCTTAGGCTCTTGTTCAGGAGCTGGAGCTTCAACGGTATCTGCCTTTGTTTCCTTATCAGCAACCGGCTTTTCAACCTTCTCGACCTTCTCCACCTTCTTTTCTGGCTTCTTGTCCAGGATTGTGGAAATAGCGTTCTTGCTGAATTCAATTCTTGTATTGTCGTCAACCTTGATGATGACGGTGCTTTCCTTGACCACTGCCACGGTGCCACGGATGCCACCGATTGTGACGATCTTGTCGCCTTTCTTCATAGCGGCAAGCATGTTCTTGGCTTCCTTGTCCTTCTTCTTCTGCGGTCGAATGATAAGAAAATAGAAAATCAGAATAATCACACCGAATGTGACCAATGTCGAAATAAGACCACTGGAACCAGAAGCGCCAGAGGCATCGGCAGCTATTCCTGTGGTCGTCGAGCCCATCGCCAGAATGTTTGCAAACATGATAAATCCTCTCTAATAGTAAATTCAAACCAAGAATACACAATTGCACTTAATAAATCAAGGAAATGCCCTATTTACAGAAGAAATACATGGCACGGCTCCGCCATTTTGAACGCAGCAGAGCATATTTTCATGCTTTGCTTTTCTCGTTATGAGACAAAAA
>JAAYFO010000160.1 GCA_012728215.1 Spirochaetales bacterium
GCCCATTCCGGATTCGATCGGAGCTGCTTACAAGACTATCTTAACTTGTTTTCATTCATCTGCAATCCGCCGTGCGATCACTTCGAAAAAGTGGAAAAACTACTGCTCATCGCTTTGAAAAGTCCAAATTTGCTTAAATATAGGGATGCATGTTGGTTTTAGCCAGCTGGAATGCATGTTTTCTAAAAAATCACCAACCCACTGCAAAGGATGATTTATAATTAATATCAGCAAATGTCTGAAAAAGAAGATTTTAGTTGTTAATTCCCAAAAATGCGTGTAATATGAAACAGTCATGTGCGTGGAGGTTAGTCACATGACGCTACTATAAAAACAAAACAATTTTGGAGGTAACAAAGTTATGGCAGAAAAAAAGGCCCCAGTGAAGAAAGGTGGCATTTTAGGTTGGTATTTCAACTTCAATCTTCTGTACAGAATTCTTATCGGACTGGTCATTGGTGCAGCGGCAGGAATAATCCTTGCGGCAACTGGTATTGACAAGCTCCCTGAATGGCTTTCCATGTTTGGAACCATCTTCACCAGATTGCTGAAGATGATCATCCTTCCGATCATTCTCTCGACGCTTATCGTCGGAGCTTCGTCAGTAAGCCCTGCAAACATCGGAAAAGTCGGAATAAGAATCATCGTGATGTACCTTGTCACATCTGCTCTTGCAGTAATCATCGGCCTTGCCATGGGTTCGATCTTCAGACCTAACGCTGAACTTGCGGTTCTTGCGGCAAATGCGGCAGGAAAGACAGCAAGTGTATCGGTCTGGCAGACGATTTCCGACATCATCCCGACAAGTGTTGCTTCCGCTGTAGTCAACGAGAAGATTCTTCAGGTCATTTTCTTTGCTCTGATTTTTGGAATCTGCCTGTCATACATGAAGATTGCTCAGGATGAAAGACTGGCAAGATGCGGACAAGTCATCTATGATTTCTGTGATGGAGTTGCAGAGATAATGATGAAGATGGTCAAGGGAATCATGCAGTATGCACCTATCGGTGTTGCGGTCCTTGTCTGTGAAGTATTTGCCAAGAACGGAGCCAAGGTTGCAGGTTCCCTCCTAATCGTGACTATTGCCTGTTTCCTCGGCTATGCTCTCCATATACTGCTCGTATACGGTGGACTTCTCAGGATCTACAAGGTCCCTGCAAAGAAGTTCTTCAATGCGGCAAAGACCCCGTTCATCACGGCGTTCGTCACCAGATCATCCAATGGAACATTGCCTGTCACCATCGAAGGTGCCGAGCAGCTTGGTGTTGATAAGGAAGTCTATGGCTTCTCTCTCCCGCTTGGTGCGACAATCAATATGGATGGAACAGCAATCTATCAGGGTGTCTGTGCAATATTCATAGTTCTTTCCGTTACTGGAAGTTCTCTTACATTCGGACAGATGTGCATGGTGGTTCTCAGTGCAACATTGGCTTCCATCGGAACAGCAGGTGTACCAGGAGCTGGAGCAATCATGCTTGCCATGGTCATGTCTTCCATCGGATTCCCGATTGTTGAAGCGACACCAATCGCCGGTGCATATGCAATGATTCTTGGAATCGATGCCATCCTCGACATGGGAAGAACAGCTCTCAACGTCACAGGAGACCTCTGCTGCACGACTTGTGTTGCAAAGCAGATGGGCTTTGTAAATAAGGAAATGTGGAAATAATTAGCGATTTCGCTTTTGAACACATGCCGCTGATGGTTTTCATCGGCGGCATTTTCAATATGGAGGAAAGATGGTCTCTAAGGATTCAATCATAAAAAGGCTTCAGGAACTTTATCTGTATTCTCTTTATGGATTCAGCTCGGAACTCAAGCCGTTGGCCATGATGCTCAAGCCGGAGGAAACTGCGAATTTCTTCTGCAGAGGCATATACAATGGAGTCCGTCAGATGCTTGTGATAACCGATGCCAGAATTATCTTCATCAATGCACCAAGGCTTTCCTCTGGTGTAGTGAACGTGGTCAATCGTGATGCAGTCCGTGGGTATTCGGTAAGCAAGATCATGTTCAACAACTCAGTGCGTTTCAGTACTGATACCGATGTCTATGAGATGACACGTGTTCCGGGAAAGATTCTTGATTTGTTTGAATGGGCATTGGAACAGCCTGTGAAATACATTTCTGGTGTAAGCAAGAAAAAGAAGGAGAAGAAAGAATGAAGAAGCCAGCCATAGGAATAGTCGGCGGAGTAGGCCCTGCAGCAGGTGCTGACCTCTGCCACAAGATATTCAGTCACACAAAAGTCACCTGCGATCAGGATCATATCGATCTTTATTTGACTTCCTGCCCTTCAATAATACCTGATAGAACAGATTTTTTATTAAATCACGGTGCAGATCCCCGCAATGGACTCCTTTCATGCATGGAGAAGCTGGTTGCATTGGGAGCAACCGCATTGGGCGTCGCATGCAACACAGCACATTCGCAGAAGATAATCGGTGCGATTGACATGTCGTTTCTAGGGCCAGACGTCAGATTCTGCAACATGATTGAAGAAACGTGCCGCTTCATTGCAGATGGATATGATGAAGGGGTGCCAATTGGTTTCATGGCGACATTGGGAACAACCAATACTGGGGTATATGATGAGTATTTTTCCAAATATCACGGATTGAAGCTGGTGAAATGCGACGAAGCTTATAGAAAAGCGATCAATGATGCCATATACAGTAAGAAGTATGGCATAAAGGTCACCCCAAAAGTATCAGATAAGGCACGTGGAATACTGATTGATGCAGTGAATCAGCTCAAGGAAAAAGGGTGCAAGGCAGTGATACTGGGATGCACCGAATTGCCATTGGCACTTGACAGCGAAAATTCACCGCTTCCTATAATCGACCCTACAGACATCCTGGCCCAGGCGCTTGTAAGAGCAACCGAGCCGGAGAAGCTTGTCTGAGTAATTCGGTAAAAATGCAGTCCTTGTCAGAGTCTCTCGATGATTGACTTTATCAAGGATTCAAACTGTTTTGCAATCTTCAGGCTTGTCTCAAGAACTTCCTTGTGATTCAGCGGAGCAGAGGTCACGCCAGCCGCCATGTTGGTCATGCAGCTGATTCCAAGCACCTTGAGCCCGCAATGACGGGCGGCAATGGCTTCAGGAACGGTAGACATTCCCACTGCATCCGCACCTGCTATCCTTGCGAAACGCACTTCTGCAGGGGTCTCGTAGTTTGGACCTGTGAAGTACTGATATACTCCTTCGCGAAGCGTTATTCCAAGCCTTGCGGCTTCTTCCTTTGCAATCTGTCGGTAGGCAGGCTCGTAGACGTTGCACATGTCGAAGAATCTTTCGCCAAGTTCAGGGTCATTAGGTCCACGCATCGGGCTGTCGGCACAGAGTTTGATATGGTCTGTTATCAGCATCAGATCACCGGCATTCCATGATTTGTTCACACAGCCCGACGCGTTTGTGAGAATGAGCTTCTCAATGCCCATCACACGCATCACTTGAATTGGAAAAACAAGCCTGTCCATGGAGTAGCCTTCATAATAATGAAACCGTCCGGCCATGCACATGACGCTTCGTGTTCCGAGCTTGCCTATTATCAGCTGTCCTGCGTGTCCGGCAACGGTGGAGACAGGAAAATGTGGAATCTCGCGATATGGAATCCTAACGGGATCTGTGATCTGATTTGCCAAGTCTCCGAGTCCGCTTCCCAGCACAATCGCTATTTCAGGACGGATGGAGATTTTCGATTCAATATAGGCAGAAGCTTCCTTCAGCTGCTGCATCAATGTCTTGTCTTCCATAAAAACCTCTTGTACAAATCATTCTAGCTTGCTGTCAATCAGCTGTCAATCTGAACAAAATTGTGCTAGAATATTCAGACGATGAAGATACTCTGTATTTCTGACGAGGTCGATCCCCTTGTCTATTCCCTAAATGCCAAGAAGCGATTCTCTGATGTTGACCTGGTGATTTCTTCTGGCGATCTTCCTGGGAGATACTATGAGTTCATAATATCCACATTGAACAAGCCACTATTGTATGTCAACGGAAATCACAAGGGGATTCACAAAAGTGAAAACTGCTTCAACCGTGGACTTATGGATGATGGCTCCGATGATTATTTCGGGGAGTGCATAGACGGAAAGGTGATTTACCTGAAAAAATTCGATCTGATTGTGGCTGGGATTGGTGGAAGCATGAGATATAATACGGGTCCTGATCAGTATAGCGAGAAGGCACAGCGCCGAAGGATTGCCAGAATGGCGCCGACACTGCTGTATAACAAGCTTGCACATGGTCGTTTCGTGGATATTGCAGTGACTCATGCGGCTCCGCTTGGAATCAACGACGGTGATGATATCTGCCATCGTGGATTCGAGTGCTTCAACCGTTTCATGGAGTTATACAAACCAACTTGTCTTCTTCATGGACATATGCATCTGCCGGATATGAACAAACGGCCTGTGACTGAAGCCGCGAATGGAACAAAGGTCATCAACGTGTACAAGAGTTACATCATGGAAATCAATAGGTGAGGCTATGGCAGTAGATTTTCAGAAGGCGATGAATAGAGCAAGGATCGATACTATTCTCTCCAGATTCAAGGGAGCCAACCCCGAGTTGCTTTCATTCTATACTGTCACGAACCTCATTCGTCCGAAGAACGAATGCTACATCGGAGTCCATCCGATCAAGGTTGCGGACATCATTGGTTCTGAAGGTCGATACAATGATTTCTCCCGAGCATTCTTTCCCAAGAACAAGGAACTGCGAGGACGCTGGGAAAGCATTGAAAGAGCAAATACCCATGACGTCATTCTGCCTCCGATAAGCGTCTATCAGCTAGGTGAAAAATACTTTGTCAGAGATGGCAACCATAGAGTGTCAGTAGCCAAGGCGCTGAAGATCGAGTTCATAGATGCGGACATCGTGAAGATTGATTCTGAAATCAAGCTTACCAGAGGCATGACTGAGCGTGACATAAAGAACGAGGTCTGTGCTTATGAGCGCAGTCGCTTCATAGAACAGTACCATGTGGATGTCCTGCTTCCCATGGATCAGATTGTCTTCACTTCAATAGGTGCCTATCCGGAGCTGGTTCAGCATATTCTAGTGCACAAATACTTCATCAATCAGGACAAGCCCTATGAAGTCGCATTTGACTTTGCAGTGTTGTCCTGGTATGAGACTCTGTTTCAGCCCATCATGGAAGTCATAGAAAAAGACCACATGCTGCTTCTGTTCCCTGAAAACACTCAGGCGGATCTCTATATGTGGATCATTCGCCATTGGGATTATCTCAAGAAGGACAATCCTGAAATTTCCATCACAGATGCTTCGAGAGACTATGAAAGAAAATATGGAAAGGGAATCATGAAGCGCTGGATGAAAAGACTCGTCCGGCGCTTCTCCTCCGAGGATTAGTTCAGAACTGCCATAAGGCTGCTTGCGAACTCTTCTATATCCTTGCCGAAATCCAACGATGGCCTGATTCTTCCTTCTTCTCCGGAAACATGAATCAAATCAGCAGCATCAACCTCAATCATCTTCATCTGCTCTGCCCATCTGCGCATTGAAGCAAGTGATTCCTGCCCGTCTTCGATTCCTCCACCGCAGCTTGTGAAGCAGGCGAAATGCTTGCCTTCCAAGGCATCACTCTCATAGAGATCAATAGTGCCGTCGATGAATGTCTTCATCTCTGCAGACATGTTTGCAAAATAAGTCGGGCATCCCAGGACAATCACATTGCTTTTTGTAAGCTTTTCATTTGTGACGACAGGAAGATCCTGAAGCTCCTCGTAATATTCGTTGGAAGTTTCCAATTTGTTGGCGAAGATGTGCAGATCAGCATCCTCGACCCTGTAAAGCCTTGTCTCTATTCCGCTCTCCTCCAGAATTGATTTCAAGTGAGAAGCAATAATGTAATTGTTGCCCGTTACGCTGTGGATGATTATTGAACATCTTTTCATTCCTACGTACCTCGCATATTTGATTTATAATGAAATAATACTACAGATACTCAAAAAAACAAAATGAAAGTTGAACCTGCTGCTTTTTATTGCCAAAGTCACAAGGCCAAATCAGTAATCCTCGCCTCTGAATTTTTCCTCAACCTTCTGTCTTGTCGTGGACAAGGTGACGAGGACAAGGGCTACAACCAAGTCGGTCTGGCCGTTCTGCAGGGCATCTGCCACGTATCCGTATTCCCTTGAGCGTTTCTGAAGTTCATGATAGGAATACTTGAACGACTTGATGTTGGATTCCAGAAGCGGAACCAGGTTGTCGTAGATTGCATTGAGCACGGGATTGTTGTTGGAGCGGATCAAGGCTCTGTGAAAACGGGCCTCAAGTGTCATGAACTTCTCAAAGGCTTCATTGTCCCTGGACATTATGGCTGGAAGAATGGATACCATGTTCTGAGCGATTTTCCGGAGTTCTCTTGAGGTCGCTGACCGATCGGGCATCCTGGAATACTCCCTTGCGGCAGAAACACAAAGAGTGGTCCTGACCTGAACAAGATCCAGAATCAGTTTTCTGTTGGAGGAGTGGTTCTTGATGATTGTCGTAGAGAGGGACTCCACGAACTGGTCGAGATTGTTGGATTTGACTTTGGCCTTCTTGCCCTGGCTGACTTCCAGGAGACCTTTTGCTTCAAGCTGCTTGAGGGCTTCTCTTATCGAGCGGGAGCTTGCTCCAAAAGTATCAATCAGCTCTCGCTGCGAAGGAAGTTCCTCGCCAGCTACGAACTTCTTGGAAAGAATCATCTCCTCTATGCTGGCGGCAATCCTTGCGGATTTCGTATCCTTCTGTGGGGTAATGGATGTAATGGCGCTCATGTGTTAACTCCTGAATCTTTATTCTTTTTCCTGAAATGCAGGGCTGGTCAGAATTCCAGAACTTCGCACTTTGCCTTGGTGCTGTTCAGAATGACCAGTATCAGAGCCACGACAAGGTCAGTGGTTCCATTCGAAAAGCCCTCCACCAGATATTCCAGCTCATCAATCTCCTTCTCAAGCTCTTCCTTGGTGTAGGTGAGTTTCCTGAGATACTTATAAAGAAGTGGCGAAAGGCTGTCATATATGGACGAAAGGATCTGATTGTCATAGGTTGTGATTATCGCCTTATGGAACTGCTGTTCGCAATCCTGCACTTCCTTGCCAAAGGTGGAGGAAGAAGGGTTGTCGGCCAGAATGGCCTTCATGTCATCGACGATCTTTGACATCTGAGACACTACTCTCTTCCTGTTGGGGTCGCGTGAGAGACCTCTGGACGCTTCGGTTTCAATGGTGATTGTCACTTGGAAGAGGTTCATCAGAAGGGGTTTGTCGATTTCCATTTCATTGAGCATGGAAAAGGAGAGTGACTCGATGAACCTGTCAAGCGAGGTCGCATTGACAACTGTCTTCTTGCCTTGAGCAATCGTCACCAACCCTTTCACTTCCAGATTATTGAAGGCTTCCCTCACTGCTCTGGGGCTTGCATCGAACTCCACTGCGAGTTCCCTTTGCGACGGGAGACTCTGCCCGGCTTCGTATTCCTTATTCAGTATCATCTGTTCCAGCTTGCTGGCGATTTCTGCGGATTTAGTCTTTTCAGCCATGTATATGTTCCTTGCTCAACTATTTATTCTATGGATACACCTTAACGTAAAAACTCAAAAAAATAAAGGGAAATTTGTAAAATCTTATGTCATATCCATAAAAATTAACAAAATATCATTTTTTGTACTTAAGTGTGATTTTTACATAAGTTTGGGCAAGAGTTCAGTTTATGTCATAAGTTAAAAATGTAATATAATTTGTAATTTCATATTGTAAAACAAATAAGAATAAGATATAAGTAGAAAATAAAAAAGAAATAAAGAAAAAACAAAAAACAATTGACATATGCACGATAACTAGTTATTCTATCTGTGTGAAGTGAAAGCTTGACGTATGACATCTGCGAAGCTGGGAGAGAGTGAAAATCAAAGGTTTTGACAGCTTCGTAGATGATTTTGTTAAGTATTTTAGATTGAAGTGTGGGGTGCATGTGTTTGCGGTTTGAAGGTTATGATATATAATGCTGGTATGAAAAGGACTGTAATGACATCTTTGGTCTTGCTTCTTGCTTTCTTCTGCCTTTCGGCAGTCGAGACCAGTGGTAATAAGAACGTTCCATTGGAAGTAGCCCTGTCTGGCAAGGTGTCTGCCGAAGATCTCACAATCCAACTGGTCATGAAAGAGACCCGGAATGACGTGAGTGCAATTGCATTTGATGACCTTTCCGCATTGAACACCTATGGATTCATTGTTTCTCATGATATATACAGCCTTGTCTATAGTTATATTTCAGCAGTGGATTCAAGCGTTTCTGTAAAATTGGAAGTAAGTTCAAAAGGTCTTTCCGCCGATGGCGGTGAGACTTATCCTATTGGAATATCCTTTGTAACAGCCGACAGCGATTCTGAAAAAGTCGATTGGGCAAGCAAGACTATCACAATCAGTGATACTGCAGAGTTCGAGACATATCAGAGCTTCAGAATCCGTCTTGATAACAAGACACTTTACAGCATTCAGGCTGGACTTTATTCCGGTACGATCAATTTTCAGCTGGTATCGGAATAGGAGGAAGGGAGATGCGAAAGTCAGTTTGTTTGGTTTTTATTTTGATTGCAGCTGTCACCTTCTCTGTGTTTGCTGCTGAAGTTTCCGGCCCTACCA
>JAAYFO010000161.1 GCA_012728215.1 Spirochaetales bacterium
ATTTTTCAACTTGCGGATTTCGATCATCTGAGTCTTTATGCCCTCCAGATAGAGCAGGGAACTCAAATCGATAGGATGGTCAGAAGCAAGGAACTGGTTCCAATGGATGATGACGATCAGGCTTCCTTGCTGTCATATCTTTGGTCATTGCTTCACAACAGAGGAATGCAGCATTATGAAGTATCGAATTTTGCATTCAACGGACATCGATGTCTTCATAACATGGTCTATTGGGATATGGGGCAGTATTTTGGATTGGGACCAGGTGCGGCATCGACAGTCTATTCCCCTTATGGAAGAATTGAATGCAATCCTGATCTTGAAGCATATGTTCAATCACCGCCTTGGAGCGGATACACCAGCACAGCGCTCTCCAAGGTTGAGCAATTTGAAGAATGGGCAATAATGGGTTGCCGTACGGTTTTGGGGCTTTCGTCAGAAGATTGCATGAACCGCTTTGGGTTTGCGCTTCCAGAACTCCAGTATCCAGGATTTTCCATGTCCAATGGAGTATTTTGTCCAGAGAACGATGGCTTTCTTCTTTCTGATGGAGCCGCTGCCTATGTGGTTTCCAAGACTTTGAAATAAGCAATTGAAGCTGAAAATCAGCTGTTTTCTAAAATTGCAGACTAAAGGACGGCAAAGTAACGTCAACCCCTTGACCGTCCAGACACGGGCATGTTAAATTTATTTGTTCTTATTTTTATAATTGAAGAGGTATTAGCAGATGTCAGGTCATAGTAAGTGGGCAACTATAAAGCACAAGAAGGGAATTGCCGATGCAAAGAGGGGTCAGGCCTTCACAAAGCTGATTAAGGAAATCAGCGTTGCTGCCAAGATGGGCGGCCCGGAACTGGAATCAAATGCACGTCTTAGGACCGCTGTCCTTAAGGCCAGAGCAGAGAACATGCCTAAGGATAACATTGAAAGAGCCATCAAGAAGGGTTCTGGAGAACTTGGGAATGCAACGTATTACGAACTTACATATGAAGGTTACGCCCCTGGTGGTGTCGCTATCATTGTCGATACCCTTACAGATAACAAAAACAGGACAGCCGCCGATGTCAGAAGCACTCTGACCAAGCTTGGTGGTTCTCTTGGAACAAATGGCTGCGTTTCATACATGTTCAATACCAAGGGTGTCATCACTTATGATGCAACAAAGTATTCCGAAGATGAAATCTTCACAGCGGCACTCGAGCTTGGAGCTGAGGATGTGACCAACGAAGATGAAATCATCGAAGTCACTACTTCTCCAGCTGATTTTGCAAACATTCTTGAATCACTTCAGAATGCAGGATTTGAGCAGGACAGCGCAGACATCAATAAGATTGCCGATCAGATGGTCCAGCTTGACAATGAGAAAGCTCACAAGGTGATGAGAATCGTCGAAAGACTGGAAGAGCTGGATGATGTCCAGCAGGTCAGCACAAACCTTGAGCTTCCTGATGACTATACGGATGATGAATAATAGCTGATGAGAATACTCGGAATAGATCCGGGACTTGCAGACTGTGGCTGGGGTGTTGTGGATTTTATATCACAGCGCTACCAGCCAGTTTCTTTTGGAGTGATAAAAACTCCTGCAGGTGAGGATCTTCAGAAAAGAATAATTCTGATTTCCTCGAAGATACGAGAGATTGCAGAGAAGCATATGGTTGTGATGGCCTCAATGGAGGAAATCTACTTCACGGCTCATTCCACTTCATCTGCCTTGAATGTCTCAAAGGTCATCGGTGCAATTTTATGCGAGTTGGGGAAGGAAGGCATTCCTTGCAGGATGTTCTCTCCTCTTCAGATCAAGATGTCAATCACCGGCTATGGACGTGCAGACAAGAATCAGGTGCAGGAAATGTCGAGGATAATTCTAAAGCTTCCTGAAATACCTAAGCCTGACCACACTGCCGATGCTCTTTCTGCAGCAATATGCATGGGAAATAATTTTTCAACGGAGGCAAAGTTCAAGTTATGATAAATGCGGTCATCGGTGATGTAGTGTTCATCAATGGTCAGAATCTGGTTCTTCGTTCAGGAGGGCTTGAATTCTCACTTGTCGTCTCTTCTCAGACTGCCATGAAGATTTCCAGATTGGAATCAAATGAAAGGCGTAATCTTAGAGTTCTTTCCTATCTTCAGACCAGGGATGATGGAATGTCTCTTTTTGGCTTTTCAGATGAGGAGGAACGCCAGCTGTTCCTAGAATTGATAACCGTCTCAGGCATTGGTCCCAAGCAGGCGATGAAGATTCTTTCCGGCATTAGCGTACATGAATTCATCACAGCACTCGATGGAAATGACGTGAAGTCGCTTTCCCGTGTTCCTGGCCTTGGAGTCAAGACTGCACAGAAGATCATACTTGCTCTTCGGGACAAGTTGGTCGACATGGATTCCGCTGCTTCCTCGTCAAAAAACAATGACGGCAATAATGACATTTCAAGGCGATTTGACGACCTGGTTGTAGCTCTCACTGAAATGGGGTACGATAAGAGAAAGGTTATTGACACGCTTTCTTCACTTGAAAATGCCAATTCTGACAAGCTGAAAGGAAGAAATACCCATGAGCAGGAGGAACTTCTGTTCAGACTAGCCTTGAATTCCTTGTAGGAGGGACGTGATGGATGATGAAGAACTGAATGAAAAGCTCAATTCACTTATGTCCACCGCTTATCAGGAAGATTCGGATGTATCTGAAGTTTCACTGCGTCCACGTCATCTTTGTGATTTCCAAGGTCAGGACAGGATCAAGGACAATCTCAACGTATTCATCACTGCTGCTCGTGAAAGAAACGAAGCTTTGGATCATACGTTTCTGATAGGACCGCCAGGACTTGGAAAGACTACGCTTGCATCGATTATTGCCAATGAAATGGGTTCGGAAATAAGAATGACTTCCGCTCCTGCTTTGGACAAGCCAAAGGATCTTGCTGGAATCCTTACCAACGTCACTGAGAACAGCATATTCTTCATAGATGAAATCCATCGTCTGAAACCTGCACTGGAAGAAATGCTGTATATTGCAATGGAAGATTACGAGATAGACTGGGTGATAGGGCAGGGACCAAGTGCAAGAACAATGCGTGTCCCAATTCCTCATTTCACTTTGATTGGTGCTACTACCAAGGCGGGGATGGTTTCTTCGCCACTTCTTACAAGGTTTGGAATAAACTGCAGGCTTGAATTCTATGAGGAAAAGGATCTTGCTTCGATCATCACCCGAAGCTCTGGAATACTTGGAGTCAAGATACAGGCAGAAGCTGTATCCCTTCTTGCCCGTTGTTCACGGGGAACGCCGAGAATTGCAAACAGACTGCTTAGGCGGATTCGTGATTTTGCAGAGGTCACCGGATCTGGGATCGTCACCCCAGCGATAGTCGAGGACAGCATTAACAAGCTTGGCGTAGATCTCAATGGATTGGAAGAGCAGGATAGGAATATCCTGAGAACAATCATCGAATACTATGGTGGCGGACCGGTAGGTGCCGATACACTAAGCATATCTGTAGGAGAAGCTGTGGAATCATTGGAAGATTTCTATGAACCATACCTGATTCAGAAGGGCTATCTGAAAAGAACGCCCAGAGGTCGCATGGTCACACCCAAGGCTTATCAGCTTCTCAATATCAAGGAAGAAAATAACAATGCTGGTCAAGGATTTCTCTTTTGATCTTCCTGAGGAGCTGATTGCTCAGGTTCCTCCAAAGGAAAGAGGTACGTGCCGTCTGCTTGTCATGGACAGGAAGACAGGTGAATATGTCGATTCAACTATGGATCATTTCATAGATTTTCTCGATAAGGATTCCATAATCGTCGTCAATAATACCCGGGTGAGAAAAGCCAGGGTATATGGTATCGCCGAAACCGGTGGAAATGTCGAGTTTCTTTTCACTGGTGACAATGGTGATGGCACATACAATGCCATCACATCCAAGAGCAGGCGTCAGAAGATTGGAAAGAAATTTGAATTTCTTGACTTGGAAGGCAATCATTATGCAGATGCCTGTATCTCAGGTGAACTCCCTGGAGATGTCAAGGTAGTCAGCTTCAATGAGCCAATCACCGAGGAATTCTTCATCAAATGCGGACATGTCCCTCTTCCTCCATATATCAGGAGAGAAGACGACTTTGATGATGAGAAAAGGTACCAGACTGTCTATGCGAAGCAGTGTGGAAGCGTTGCGGCTCCTACTGCCGGACTACATTTCACCAATGAGATCATGGATAAAATCCGTAAAATGGGCATATCGATCATTGAAATCACTCTTCATGTGGGAATGGGAACCTTCATTCCGATGCGCTCCAAGACCCTTGAGGAACACATGATGCATTTTGAATCCTACCATATAAGCGATGAAGCAGCTTTGGCAATCAACAAGGCCAAGGCCGAAGGCAAGAAAATCATCGCCACAGGCACTACATCGGTCAGAACCCTGGAAAGTGCATGGAATGATGATTTGTGTGGAGTGAAAGCAGGTTATGGAAGCACCAATCTGTTCATTAAGCCAGGCTTCAGATTCAATGTCGTGGATCAGCTGCTGACCAACTTCCACACTCCGGAATCAACTCTTCTTGTTCTTGTCTCTGCATTTGCAGACAGAGAGCATATACTCAAGGCTTATGAGCATGCAGTTGAAAAACGTTACCATTTCTTCAGTTATGGTGATGCGACTTTTTTGAAATGAGTTCAGAGCTTTTTGTCAAAGACAACTGCCATGATCTCTTTCTGGAGTTCTTCCCTAGATAATTTTCCATCAAGTCTATGCAGTATGACTTCAGACGGCATTTGAGAAAATGCAGTCTCGTAGTTTGACTTGACGTTTTCAAGAACTGAAAGCTTTTCGAAGATTTCCTTCGTATCTCCTCTGGAGTCAATTCGCTTTATGCATTCAGTGACAGGAGTATCGATGAAAATGACTGCTTCCGGATATGGAAAATCCATATTCAGAGCTTCAACCTTGGCATATGGAGATGAAATGGTCTGATAGGCGAGAGAAGAAAAGAAATACCTATCGGATATGACGATGTCTTTTGCTTGAAGATGTGCCAGAATCCCATTATTCGGATCATGCAGATGGTTTTCCCTGTCGGCGGCATAAAGGTATGCAAGTGCCAAGGGAGTGGCTTTGGTTTCGCCCTTCAGTATACGCTTGATCAGACACCCGATCTCAGAATCAGTAGGCTCAAAAGTTGAGAACACCTTGATTCCAGCATCCTGCATTGTCTTGCAGATCAGCTTCAGCTGGGTGGTCGTTCCTGCGCCATCCAGACCTTCTATGACAAAAAAACCTTTCAATACTTTTTTCATGGCTTAATGATACTTCCTTTAGTTATGCCTGTTCAATAAGAAAGCTGTCGAAACGAATGTCTGACGAACTATAGTCTTTCGCTTTTATGCTTTGTTTTGATAGAATACATCTTCATGTCAGCATCATGGCAAACCTGATCAAAGCAATCGCCAGGATGATAGACTTCCCAACCGATCGAGGCAAAGTATCCATTCATCTTGAGATTAAACATCACATCTTCTGTGAACTTCCTGACTTCATCCTCATTCACTTTCAAGCCTAGACCCATGAATTCGTCTCCACCGA
>JAAYFO010000019.1 GCA_012728215.1 Spirochaetales bacterium
AATTCTCAATCGTCTGAAATACAGCATCGGCATCCTTTGCGGATGCAAGCAGATTACGATTGACAGATGATGAACAGAATCTTGCAATGGAACTTAACAGCTGAACATGTGACGATGAGCTTCGATCATCGGCCACTACCATGAAGAGAATCTTCACTTCGTTGTCATCATAAGGAATCAAATGCTCCGTGATTCCAATCACAACTGATATGCCCTTTGCCGCAGAGGTGCGACAATGAGGAATGGCAACTGCGCTTCCGATAGCCGTGCTTCCCATTTCCTCCCGCTTTCTTATGGCATCAATGATCTGGTCATGATTCATGCCCTTCACCTTGCAAAGCACATCCACCATTTCCTCCAAGGCCTCATCCTTGGTCTTGGCCTTCATTGGAACCAGCATCAGGTCCTTTCTTGCTGCTTCATATAATGTCATTGCTATTCCTCCTCAAAACTTTCCCAGATATCGCTGTCATCCCTCACAAGAAGGACTGGACAGGAAGCTGTCCGCAAAAGCCTGTCGCTTTCACTGAGCATCTCATCCCGTCTGGAGCGAATGTCACGTATTCCACCCAGAACAAGGAGATCGACATCATGCGACTTGATGTAATCGCGAACTTCATGGGAGACAGAACCACTCAGAGTCTCTGTCTCTATCTCAAACCCCTTTCGTTCGGCCAGTCTGGATACCTGACGAAGATACCGCTGAGCATCACCTTTCAGGTCTTCTTCATAAAGATCCTTCTCGGCATCAACAAAAATCCGAGCCTTCAGCAAATCCCCCACACTCTTTGTGTCCACCACATAAAGTGCAGTCAGCTTGGCATCCGTCTCCTTTGCAATAAGAATCGCATGCATAGCCGCTATCATCGCTGATTCAGAGCTATCAATATAGACAAGAATGTTTCTGAAAAGCAATTTCAGCCTCCTTATTCAGTTTAAGTCTCATTTTTTCTGCTATCAAGTCTATCTTTCACTGATTTTAGAAGAATTCTGCTTTCCCTGTCAGCTTCTTCAAGCCGATCTGACATATCCTTGAGGGCGGCCTTGGTATCAGGAATGACAATCTTCTCAAGTGAGTTCACCTTTCTGATAGTCTTCTTCACTTCACGGGCAAGTCTCATTATCGAAACCTTGAGCTCTGCAAGCCTGCCCATAAGCTTCAGTGCATCACGATAATATGAAATGGTCTCCTCCACCAGGACTGTCGTTCCTTCAGGAGAAAAATACGGACCATGCTCGACGAAATCAGTCTCGACCTTCGGCAGATGGACTCCCATCACCTTTCTTTCCGAAAGCTGATAGGCACTTGTGATATCAATCGAAGAAGCAAGATTTCCAGTCTTCAATCTTCCTTCATGGAGAATCGTGTTCTGAAGCGAGGTGCTTGCCAAAGCAAGAGCATTCTCGACTCTTGTCTGATAATCCACTGCCTGATCGACAAGAGTCAGAAGCTCAACGACAAGGATGCTTCTCTTCTGATCAAGCAATTCATGTCCTTGAGAAGCGAAAGCAAGCTCGTCCTTCAGCCTCATGAGATTCGACTTGGTGGCAGGCAGATTAACCCTCAATTCCGGTCTCCTTCAATGTAATGCTCGGCAATCTCATCATCGGTGAGTCTCTGAAGCTCCTCGGCAGGAAGAAGCGACAGGGCCTTCCATCCAAGATCAAGAGTCTCTTCGATGCTGCGATCCTCGTTGCTTACCTGATTGATGAACTGCCTCTCAAAGAAATCTCCGAACTCCATGTACCTGTGATCCAGTTCAGTAAGTTCCTCTTCTCCAATGACCGAAGCAAGGTTTCGAACATCCTTGACATGACTGTATGAGGCAAAAAGCTGGTTTGCAAGATGTGGATGATCATCCCTGGTCATGCCAGTTCCTATTCCATCCTTCATCAGTCTGGACAGCGACGGAAGCGAGCTGATCGGTGGATAGACGCCCTTGGAATGAAGCTCACGGTCGAAGACTATCTGGCCTTCGGTGATATATCCAGTGAGGTCCGGTATTGGATGGGTGATGTCATCGTTTGGCATGGTGAGAATCGGAAGCTGTGTGATTGAACCAGGCCTTCCCATGATCTTTCCCGAACGTTCATACAATTCAGCCAGGTTGGAATACAGATAGCCAGGATATCCCTTTCGTGAAGGAATCTCACCTCTCAAAGTTGACACCTCCCGCAAGGCTTCGCAGTAGTTCGTCATATCGGTCATGATGACCAATACCTGCTTGCCAAGATCAAACGCCAGATGCTCTGCCAAAGTCAGACCACTTTTGGGAGTGATCAGTCGCTCAATGGAAGGATCATCTGCCAGAGAAAGGAACAATGCAACCTTGTCCAGCACACCTGAACTCTCGAAGCTGTCTATGAAGTAACGGGCAACGTCATATTTGATTCCCATCGCTACGAACACAATGCAGAAATCGCCGTCTCCGCCACGGACCTTGGCCTGTCTTGCAATCTGGGCGGCCAGCTCGTTATGAGGCAGACCGTTCCCTGAAAAAATCGGAAGCTTCTGGCCTTGAATCAAAGTAGTCAGGCCATCGATGACAGAAATCCCAGTCTGGATGAAATCCCTTGGGTATTCCCGTGAAGTCGGGTTGATTGGAGATCCATTGATATCACAATACTTGTCAGCTCTCGGAGGGGCAATCCCGTCTCGCATGTTTCCAAGTCCATCCATGACTCGGCCAAGCATTCTTTCAGATACAGGAAGGGTGATAGGCTCACTCATGAAATGCAGCTTGGTATCAGGCAGATCCAATCCTGATGTACCTTCGAACACCTGCACGCAGACGGCTGTATCCGAAGTATCAAGGACCTGTCCAATCCTGTGATTTCCATCTGGATCGATAAGTTCGACAAGCTCATTGTATCCGACTGGATGTGTATTCTTCATGAAGACAAGCGAGCCATCTATTCTCGAAAGCCCTCTATACTCTCTGGCTGAAAGTTTCTTTCTATCCAACTCATTCATACAACTCTCCCAACTGCTTCATTGAATGCTCAAGCCGCAGTTCCAGCTTGTCCAGATCCTCGATTCCTCTCATTCTGGCGATGTCCTGAACAACCTTGAGTCTTCGTATCTTCACCAGAGTCACATTGCCCTTGATCGCCTCTGTTCCCAGCTCATGATATCGGATGATGATTCTCAGCATCTTCACCTGTCGTCCAACCTTGCAGTACTTGTCCATATCATCGAAGGCATTCTGCTGAAGGAATGCAATCTTGAACATTCTGCATACCTCGAGTATGAAGTTCTGGCTGTCAGGCAAGGCATCCGCACCGACAAGCTTCACTACCTGCTGAAGCTTGACTTCCTTCTGGAGCAGTTCCATGATCGTCTGGGTATCCTTGCTCCAAGAGCCGTTACTCTTCTTATCCCACCATGAACGGACATCATTGACATATTCACTGTAGGAATCAAGCCAGCTTATCGCAGGGTAATGCCTTGCACTGGCAAGAGATTTGTCCAAACCCCAGAAGCAGCGGACGAATCTCTTCGTATGCTGAGTCACAGGTTCCGAGAAGTCACCTCCAGGAGGGCTCACGGCTCCGATGACCGACACGCTTCCTGAAGTCCCGTTCAGATTCTCCATCATTCCAGCACGCTCGTAGAATTCCGCAATACGGGTTGGGAGATAAGCCGGGAATCCTTCTTCGGCTGGCATTTCCTCCATACGTCCGGACAATTCCCTCAAGGCCTCCGCCCATCGGGATGTCGAGTCAGCCATGATGGCAATATGATATCCCATGTCACGGTAGTACTCTGCTATCGTGATTCCAGTATAGATGCTGGCTTCTCGTGCAGATACCGGCATATTGGAAGTATTTGCAATCAATATCGTTCTTTCCATAAGGGAATGGCCGTTTCTTGGGTCAATGATCTTCGGAAACTCCCTGAGGACCTCGGTCATCTCATTCCCACGTTCACCGCATCCTATGTACACGATGATATCGGCATCGCACCATGAAGCGATGGCATGCTGGGTCATAGTCTTGCCTGTTCCGAATCCACCTGGTATTGCGACTGTGCCACCCTTGGCAAGTGGAAAGAGAGTATCAATGACACGCTGTCCGGTCACAAGCGGAACATTAAGCGCAAGACGTCGCTTTGACGGTCTCGGTGTACGTATCGGCCATTTCTGGCACATTGTGATTTCTTCCTCGCCATTCTCGGTGGTGATACGGCCAAGTACATGATCCACGTTGTAATCACCGGCGGTCTCGATGAAAGTGATATGACCACCTTTGCTTTTCGGCGGGACCATCACATAATGAATTACATTGTCATTTTCCGCGACATTGCCGATGACAGAGCCCGGCCCGGCCTCCTGCCCCAACGTCGCCGTGGGCTTGAAGCTCCAGAGCTTCTGATGGCTTATCGGCAAGGCCTTCTGTCCACGTGCAATGAAATCCCCACTCATTGCCCTCAGGTCTTCCAGAGGTCGCTGAATTCCATCGTATATGCTTCCAATCAGACCAGGCCCAAGTTCAACAGACAAGGGGCCTCTGCTTCCATAGACATTGTCCATAGGAGCAATGCCTGTCGTGTCCTCGTAGACCTGAACCGTCGCATTGCCTTCTTCCAGCTTGATGATTTCACCAACAAGTCCAATGTCCCCGATATATACCAGTTCCATCATCCTGGCATCAGTGATGCCGGAGGCAATCACGACAGGTCCGTTGACTCTCTTGACCTGACCAATTATTCTGTTCTGCATGCTTCACCTTCCACAATATCGTTGATTTCAGACTTGTATCGACGAAGTCTGGAAGAAATGAGATTATTGAAGCTCACCCTCTGGTCAGGAGACGATATGATGACTCCTGATTCAATCAGATTGCTGTATCCAAGGCTGACCTTGTATTTTCTTCCTGTACGTCTCATCGCCTGCTCAGCACATTCACAGAGCATCTTATCATCCACAGGGTCGTTCTGACCGCAGCTGACGATCACTTCATCCAATCCGAGTCCTAGAATTCCCTCAACAATCCAATTGGAAAGAAGAGCTGGATAATCCGGTCTGGAAGGTATTTCCTGTATATCGGACTCAAGGCGTGAAAGGACCTCTGAATAAAGAGCGCTGTGCTGCTTCAATGAGAGTTTTCGCTGATAAGCCCTGACCTGAGAGTCGAATCTGGCCTGAAGGACAGCCAGCTTGCTGTCCTGAGTGACTTTTTCCTCAGCCAAAGAAACACGGATTCTATCCTGGCTTTCAGCTTGGATTGCAGCGGCCTGCTTTCTTGCCTGGTCCAGATTTGCCGATGCTTCCTTGCGTGCAGCATCGATGATACCCTGAAGAAGGCCCTCGCCTTCCAACATTGCTTCTTTATTTTCAGTCGTCATAACGAAACCCCTATTGCATCATTCACCAAAGCCCTCAGATCCTTTTGATACTTGCCTTCAGAGGGAGAAGGAATCTCCACAATGAGAGGAAAGGCTTCGGAGAACAGGTACTTATCCACAGTGCCGCGAATCAAATCGGACACAGCCTCGGTGATGATGATTATTCCATATTCATGATTTTCCAAGGCTCTTTGGAAAGCCAACAGAGCCTCATCGGCAGTTGAAGCCTTCGCTCCATCCACGCCTACGAGAGAAAAACCAAGGACCGTATCCTCATCTCCGATAACAAAGTACTTCAACTTTTAGATCTTCCCCAGAATCATCAAGGCAGTGATGAATCCAAAAACCACAAGACCTTCAGCAAGAGCGATGAAAATCAAAGCCTGCGAACCGACTTCTGGCCTTTCGGCAAGAGCACCCATGGCTGCTGTTCCAACATGGCTGATTGCAAAACCAGCGGAAATGGCACCTACTGCAAACGCAAGAGCCGCACTCACGCATACCCATGTCACCTTAGCATCACTGACTTCAGCCTCGCCTGCTGCAAAAAGCGGCTGACCGAAAACGAAGGAGCAAAGAAGAATTGCCCCGACAAGGATCAGAAAGGATGATCCGATTCTTCTCTTGAAAACATTTACCGACATTATATTACCCTCCCAAAGGTGTAATTCATTCTTCTATATTGACAGGCTTGTAGGCAACGCCCTTTCCTGTAAAGAACTTTGTAAAGAACTCGTAATAGTTTAGCCTGAGAGCCTGAATTCCGGCAGAAAGACCTTCTATGGCGATGACCAACGCATTTCCCAACGCCATGATGAGAATGATGAACAGAGGATTCGTAGTCATGGCGGACATCGATTTGAATGCTGCCATAAGACTTGCATGTGCAATTCCAAGACCGGCCACACGCATGAAGCTCAAGGTATTGGAAAGATACCCTGAGAAGACCTCCAGAAGATTCACCAGCCAGTCCATCAGACCAAGCTTGAACCTTTTATGATCGACCAGAGTCTCCATCAGACCTCTGAAAAGCATCAGGAAGGCAGGAGTCAGAACCAAGACGAGGAACAGGCTGCCAGGAGGAAAGCTCTTGTATCCAGACTTGACAAAGTAGCTGCATCCCCAGAATCCGACAATGTAGATCCATCCGCCAAGAATCCCGTACTTATCCATCACTAGTTCAACCCAGTGCTTTCTTCTGAACAGATTTATCCAATTGAGCACCAGTCCGGTGACAATCACGATGAAGCCGAACTTGATTGTGATTCCTAGAATGCCATAGATATCCTTGATCAGGCTGTTGGCAGGGGCTTCGCCCTCAACCACCGCATCAAAGCTGAACCAAAGTCCTGGGAACAGTTCATATCCAAAATATGAACCGAAAAGGACACCGAAGATCATCGATGAAATACCAAGATAGACAAGCAGATGGCAAAGATTGTCAGTAAGAAGCCCTTCCTTCTTCAGAGGGTTCTTCTTGTACATCAGACTTCCAAGAAGACCGATGAGCAGGATGACAAGGCCTTGACCGACATCTGCGAACATCAGTCCGAACATGCACATGAAAGCCACAGTCGTGAAAATCACAGGATTGATCGTCCCGTATTCGGGAATGCTGTAATTCCTCACAATTCTTGTGAATGGTGCAAGCACCTTGGGTGACTGAAGTTCCACAGGAACAGGCACACCCTTCACATTCGATGCTTCCGTCCACTCGATAATGCACTGATCATCGGTTGCCCTCCTGATGGAGGCCTCGATCTGCTTCGCCTGGTCAGCCGGCACCCATCCACTGAACACGGCTGTATTCTTGGTATTCTGGAAGCAATCCTTGATCTTTGTGCAAAGCTTGAGAACCAGGAGCTCCCTGTACAGGTAATCAAGCTCACTCCTGTGAGACTTGACCAGCTCGATCGATTCATCGCTCTTCCTTGTTACCTCGCTCAAGAGCTGTCTGGTCTCGGCATCGATGAATTGCTGAGAACCGGTCTGAGCCTTCTTCTGCAATTCAAGATTGTCGCTTTCAATCCATCCAAGCTTCTCCATCATCGGATTGATCTTGGCAGCATCTCGTTTCAGGCTTACCAGTCCGGTGACATTCTCATCCACTGGAAAAATGCCTAGAACGACATCAGGGAATTTCACCTGGATATTGTCTACCTGACGAGTGAACTTGCCCACCCTGATATCCATGTAACCAGCCTTTCCTTCCTTGAAGTACCTATCCAATTCCTCAAAGCTGTGATAATTCAGGTTTGCAGTCTTCAACTGCTGCTTGGCTTCCAGAAGCTCATCGCTGATCTTTGCGACAGATTCCGAAGCGGATTCCAGGCTGAAGCTATCGTCCAGCTTTATATCCTGACTGGTCGCCCGATAAGGAGGAATCATACCCTGAGAATAGATTCCCTGAATCTGCTTCATGATGGCATCGGCCTTTCGTATGACTTCATCCCCTGAAGTGCTCTGCTCGAAAGCCTTCACGTCAGCTAAACCGCTGTCCAATTCTTCGAGACTTTTCACATCTATGAAGTCCATCACACCTTCCTTGAGAAGGCATTCGGAAACCTTGTCGCTCTTTGCTCTCAATACAACAGCGGTGATAAGCTTCATCGGTTTTGTGAAGAAATTCACTTTAAGACCTCCAATATCTTGTCATCGGACCAGTGGTAGTACTTACCGTGCAGCACCAGTCTGATGGAGTTGTCAAAACGATCATACTTAAAGAAGTAAGCCATGATCAGTCCAATGGAAAAGGGATCACCCCTCATTATTCTCTTGTAGTTCACTTCTCTCTCATCTGCAAGAACATATTCCAGTTCAAGGCTTCTGGAAAGAAGCTGCATCTTGTCATCATATGAAAAGATATGCCCCAGATTCAGCTTGGGATATCGCTTGACTAGAAAAGCCTGAATGCGATCAAGGCCGTCTGAGACACCGAAGCACAATGCCAGCTTCCTGTCACTATAGAGCTGCCCACCAGGAAGCATCATCGACTGAAGCCGTTTGAGCTCCACATTATAGTAGAATCCATAACGGATGAGAATCAGGATGTTCTTGATGTCCAGATCCCTTTCCAGTACGGAATAAGCGACATCACGGTCTTTATGGCCAAGCTTGGCAACTTCGGCCATCAGACCCTGATAATACCAGCAGTCCAAGGCCATCTCCATGTAGGCGAGACCGTCCTTCTCCAGATCCTCTTTCTTGAACCTGGCAAGAACCTCACGGCAAGGGGCATTTCCCAATGCAGTGAGAATCTGCTCCCAGCTGGAGGCATTTATGACAGCATCCCAGCTGATATCACTGAGGATTTTCTCTCTGATTATATAGTTAAGCCGATATCCAGAATTACCTCCAAGAACAGTAGTATCATACCAGATTCTGATGATGTTCTTCAGATTGTCGATTTCTATCTTAAGGAGAAAGAAGCCTGCGACATTCCTGCTATGCCCATCAAGCGCATCATGGATTTCCCTGCGCATGGAGATTTCATCATCCAGAAGAGTCTTCTCCATCATCTGAAGATCACCAGTCTCACGGTATGCAGCCGCCAGAGAAGCATATGCAGTATTCTCCAAGGCTTCCAGAGCCTGAAGGAACGTGCCGGCATCAATCAGATTCTTTATGACATTGCTGTCTCTGAGATTTGCCAGCCGGGCTCTGAGCTTTGCATTCAGATACCCATAACGAGCAATCGCACTTTTCATTCAATCACCGTATTCGAGATGAAATCTACTATCTTCTTCGAAATTTTCCTGACAACTTCACCATCAACGCCAGAGGAAACCTGCTGATGTTCAAGTTCATTGAGCTTTGCATCCAGTTCAGATTCTCTTGCTGAATAATCCTTCTGAAATGAGTCACGAACATGTTCCAATGCGGCAAAATAATCCTTATTGGCCTTATCCCTTGCGTCAGAAACGATTTCCTCTGCCTGAATCCTGGAACTGTCCAATAATCTGGAAGCCTGTTTCTCAGTCTCCAGAATCCTATTAATTACTTGAGTATGCATTCCCGCTCCCTTCACTGAGAACTATGGAGCAACATTCTCCATTGGAGTATATACTACACTATTTTCATCTTCTGATAAAGGGGGTACGGCCACATCAAACGAAGTCAGTTCCTCCTCGGCGAAATCATTCCATTCGGCGTTCTCGGTGTCGGCAAGGAAAATCGTATCCCAGAATGTCTGCTCATCCTGTCTGGTCAATTCAGAGATCTTCAACGACTTGGCATAGATATCATGTGCGATATCAACTTGTTCAACCGTCTCATCCCCCACCTGATAATCCTCAAGAATGATCACCTGTGAGCTTTCATCCAGTTCAGGCACTTCAAAGAAGACTCCATACCACGTCTTGACAAAATCACCTTCGTTTGTAGCATCAAGGTCTATGCAGTACAATCCTGGAGTGAGATTGCTCTGAATGAAACGACCGTTATCATCGGTGAACAGGTAATCCTGAGTCATTTCAAGGCTATACTGGATATTGCCATCAACTTCTTCCTTGAGAACGCGATAGACTGGAGAAGAATACTGCACGAAAGGCTCACCGGATGCTTTCTTGAGAACAGCTGACATCGTCACGGTCGGAGTGATCGAGAGAACCTTGACAAATCCCTGTCTTGGACGGGGAGTCATTCCTATAAGGAACGTGCCACCTGTGCCGAACATCGAGCTGTCACTGCCAAATACAACGACACCATTATGCTGATAAAGGCTCAGTCCAGAATACAGGACATTGCCAAAGAGCTTCGGATAAACGGTGGAAGAGGAAGCTGTGGCCTTTCCGATTGAGATTGAGGATTTCTTCATCAAGCCTGTCGGATGCACCAGAAGATAGCTACCTGACACATTCCTTGACAAGCCAAAATGCCCGTCTGCAAAAGCGAAAGCGGTATTCAACGATAATGTCGTCGTATATGTCTTGTAACGGTTGGTGAACTGCTGTCTGACTGATATCCCAGCAAGGTCTCCGGAATAGGAATAAGATGCAGCCAAAGTATGCTTCAGAAGATCTGCGACGTCGATTCCATTGATATTCACCTGAATATTGGATTTCTTGGAACCAAACGGCTTCAATGACAGTCCTGCGTCAATGGTGTTGATATCGCTCTTTGCACTGACGCTTCCGGCACTTCCCAGTACCATCGAGAGACCAATCGATACCTTGAACGGGATAGTCTCCTCCACCAATGTACTGGAAGTTGTGATTCCACCGGACAGCGACAATCCCTGGCCGAATGTTGCAGACAATGAAAGTGACGCATTCCAACTGAATTCCCTATTCTTGAAGTCATATCCGAACGAACCGGATAGGCTTCCTCTGAACCAAGAGAAGTTCCTTCCATATCCGGTTGCCAGCGACAGTCTCTGAGAATAGGAATCGTAAGAAAGAGACAGGGCAATCGGAGAAAGAATCGGATTGTTGAACTTGTTGGTAAGGCTGAAGCTGTACTTGAAGTCAGAGTCCCAGTTGAATGGGGAATCAAATGGAATCGAGAGGAATTGGAGCTGTCCATTCAGCGTCAGTGTTCCATAGGAGAACGCCTTGGTCATGTTGAACGAATCCAGAACCCTCATGAAATAGCGGCCATCAGTACTTCTAGATCCTGATAAAGCTGCGACATTAGACAAGGTGAATGTATGGGTCAAGCCCAATGCCTGTTCCCACGAAGCACTGAAGTCACTGAACTTCGCAACCATTCTATCACCGTTGAAATCAACATAATGGAATCCTGGGAAAGCACCTGTATCAATGACGCTTGGGAAACTGTATGTGAATTTCCAAAGGTTTTCACCCTTTGCCAGCAAAGACGAATCGAATCCCATATCGAAATAGGATATCTTTATCCTTTCATCAGGATTCTCGTAGATCGCATCCACGCCTACTGGAACCTGCCAGATTTCTATCTTGTTGGAGCCTTGGACAAATGCAAAATCCCTGAGCTTGTACTGCCCGACCTTCATGCTCCGTCTGAAAGTCTCGACACCGTTCATGAACACAATCACGGTGCAGTCCTCATCGATCACAATCTCCTGCTGGAACTGGTTGGTCATACGGGACTTGCTGCCATATGAATAGTTCTTCTCTATCGAAAAGCCTAGAGGATTGCTTGATTCCAAAGCTGAATAGACAGGAACGGTTCCAACAGTAACCCTTATGCTGTCATCGATGAAATCAAAGTAGGACTGCATGCTGCCGAAGTTCAAACCGTTACCGCTGACAGACAGAGAGAAGTCAGTCGCAAGGTCACAGAACGACATCATGTTGGACATCGACAACTGAAGCATCTTCGATTTGATTCCTGTCGCATCATAGTTCAGATATCCATAGGCAGACAGGTTAGAGGCAAAGCTGAATCCAGCAGGCTCGATATCCTGCACACCTTCAATACTTGATGTCCTGCTCAGAGTGTAACCACCTGAAGACAGCGATATGCTTGTCTCTGGAAGTTGGTCAGCGGAGAAGGAAAGGTAGATTGCAAAGGCATTGGCATCAAATGAAAATACGACTCCATGCTCAGTGAAGTATTCCATGCCATAGAATTCCTCTTCGCTCGAAAAGAAGCTGTCATAGAAGTTCTTTTCGAGCAGAGAAAGAAGAAGCGTGCTCAGGGCCTTGGAGCTGATATACGGGCTGTTGCTCCGCATATCGACTTCGATTGACCCATAGTATTCATCATTTATGTAGAGATAAGGGTTCTGGATTCCATCTTCATAGATCATGTCGCTTCCACTGACGAAGAAATCCGAAAAGAAATCACCGGAGGAGGAGGAACTCCAATCAATGGCTTCCTCAATATACGATTGAAGCATTGTCGGAGGCCTTGGAATACGTAGCTCACCTTCCTCAACAGCGACTTCTGCAACGACGACTTCCTGAGGAATCGTAGTTTCTTCCGTCTCTTCGACAGGCATTACGGGTTCAGTGGCAATCTCAGGCTGCTGTGGTGCAACCGGCTCCAAAGATGGTGCGATCTCAGGCTCAACCGGTTCTGCAACTTCAGGTACACTCACCTCCCGCACGCTTTGCTCAGGCTGCGGCTTGACGACATCAATGGAAGGTTCACTCTTTTCGGAAGTCTTGCTGAGTGTCTCCCTGGACAAGGAGGATTCATCGGACTCTACGGACATCTGAGCGGCTTTTCTGGCAGCTTCACGTGAAGCGGCCTCGGCCTTGAATTGAGGGACAAGCAACCACGCCGCTCCACCGATGATAATCAGTGCAATCAGCACATAGAGAAAAGTATAAATTCGAGACCTGTGTCTTTCCCTGTAATCCATATCAATAAAACCGATGGAGCCGAATCTCGGCTCCATTCATTACAAAGACTACATACTGAAGGAAATCGTTGCCTGATATGTTCCAGAAAGATCATCAGGGAAGGCCAGTCCATCTGGCCAAGGAATCAACTTAGTAAGCTTCTTCTTTGCAAGAATATTCGCTCCATCTATTCCAGGAAGCGCATCGTTCCCTGAAAGTACTACTCTGTTCCCCTGACTGTCAGCCACTGACACTTCAGCACCAATTAGAATCTGATGGACATTTCCCCCGTTAACCAGAGAAATCTGCATCTTCTTCTCACCTTCAGCGGTGATGACCGGAGTGACCTTCGTCACGTCCAGTCTCTCTACCGTCTTGCTTGGAGAGACATATAGACTGGTTGTATAGATATACAGGAAGTTGAACATATTCTGGTTTGTTTCCTGTCTTCCTTGCGAATATTGAATCTGCTCAGCTCTGAGTCTGAATGAGAGTTCGCTTGTGACAGTGGACGGGCCTCTGTATTGAACTCTTACAATCTGCGTTCCTCTGGGACTGACGATGATCTTGTTAGGGACTATCGAGAAGTACCTGGAAGCATCGGCATTTATCTCTTCGCCGTTTTCCGCCTGATCTCTGACCAAAGCAGAAACCATTACAGCAATCGCATCATCTGAATCATTGACGATAGTGTAACTCTTCACACTGTCAGCACCAGTTGGCGTGAAAGTTTGCTCAAGCGGAGAAAACTGGAAAGCAAACGTATTGGACAGAACAAGAACTGCCAGCACAAAAAATAGAATAACTTTCTTTGCCATATTCCTACCTTACTACTTCGTCCACATTATTCAACATACATTGAATTTCAATTGTATTCACAATACCTTAATTTCCAGCGTTTTGCAAGTAAATGCGTTTCATTTTGTAGAATGACGCTCAAAAACCACAAATCCTCATCAGTTGACAGATTCTTTTCATAATGATATGTTCAGATTCAGCAGAAATGCTCCGGGTTGTAGCGCAGGGGTTTAGCGTACTAGTCTGGGGGACTAGGGGTCGCTGGTTCAAATCCAGCCAGCCCGATTTTAATAAAATAGCTTCATGCAGTGATATGCACGAAGCTATTTTTGTATCCTGGCGTGCCTCTCAGCAGCTATTTTCAGCCTTTGACTCC
>JAAYFO010000162.1 GCA_012728215.1 Spirochaetales bacterium
AGAAAAAGCAGATCCCCACCATATCTTTCAACGAGCAGAAGGCCAGAACCAAGAAGCAGATATATGAGTGAAAGCGGATAAAACTGAATCATCTGGAATCCTCAGAGAGGTCATCAACAGCCTTGCCTACCAAAGAAGTCAGCAGAAGGCTGTCAAACCAACCGTTTTGGGCTTTTGCAGCCTTTCCTGCATGGAAATGGACCAGCACGCCATTCACGGCAGCGTCAAAGGCACTCATTCCCTGTGCAAGGAAAGCAGCAATGATTCCACAAAGGACATCGCCGCTTCCAGCAACGCCCAGCTGGCTCAGATTGCCCCAAAGCGCATTGACTCTGCCTTCTGGACCAACCACCCATGTCACATTGCTCTTAGCCACTATGACAGCACCGTATTCAGCGGCTTTTCTGCGGAGCAATGCAAGATATTCAACTGTTGAGAGTAGCTTCAGATCATCGCATTGCAACACGGACTTCAGCTCTCCTAGGTGCGGTGTCATTACCAGAGGAGCTGTTCTCTCTGGGAACTTGACTTGGTCAAGCACCCTCAGTGCACCGGAATCAAGAACCGTCGGCCGGTCAGCTTCCAGAACTCTCTGGACAAGAGAAGGTGCATCGGCATCATTGATGTCCAGTCCATTTCCAAGCCCAATGGCATCGAAAAGAGAAAGGTCATCTGAATACTTTCCCATCATCAGCTGGGGATAATCAAAGAAACGCCGGGAATTGGGACTTAGAAGAATTGTGACAAGCCCCGCCCGTGCATTGAATGCAGACAGCCCACTGAGAATCGCGGCTCCGCACTGTGATTCACAGCCTCCGAAGAACGCCACGTGCCCACGCTGATTCTTGTAAGCCGTTGGGTCAAGCGTTTCAAGCGAGGCGTCCTCTTGTTCAATGAGTTGAAAATCTCCACAGGCATCGTCGATCAGTTTTCTGGGAAATCCAGGATTTCTCACGGCAGGGACTGTTCCATCCGAGACTCTTCTGCTGGCATAAGGGCTGAGCAGACAGCTCTTCATTGCACCGAATGTCACGGTGAATCGTGCCTGCACTGAAAGGGAATCGAGTGGAGTCTGGTCTGACAGTCCTGATGGAACATCAACTGAAATCACATTTGGATGGCCTGAAAGCATTCTGATGACGGCCATTCCATCCTCATCCATCGGAGGATGGAATCCTGTGCCATAGAGAGCATCAATCACAAGCCCTTTTCCACGAATGAAATCGTCAATCGATACGACGCGCACTCCGTATGAGACAGCCAGATTTCTCTCAAAGAGGCACTGAGCTCCTAGCTCCTTGCTGACCTGAATGCATGTTACGGCAGAGTATCCATCGTTGACAAGATGTCTTCCGATTGCATAGCCATCGGCTCCGTTATTGCCTTTTCCGCAGATTATCTGAATGATCGAGCTTTTTGAAACCGACAGGATCCCTATGAATTCCCTGGCTGCATTTTCAATCAGAACAGCCTCAGGTACACCAATCTTTGTAACGACAGTTCGATCAATTTCTGCAACATCATGACATGAAAGCACTTTTTCCATGATTTAAAGAATAAACTCAGAGCTGGAACATTTCAACCGTTTTCACTCAATTGATAGTCATCTTACCCTTGTTGACATTCCTCTTCCTGCTGTGTAAAGTAAGCATGTCCTGGGGTGGCCTTTGTGCCTGAGATCAAACCCGTCAACCTGATCCGGATAATGCCGGCGTAGGGAGCGACTTTCTTTTCCCCATGGCAGAATACAATTTCAGGAGGCTTTTATGAAGAAAAGCTTGATCTGCATCGTTCTGGCCATAGTAATTATTTCAAATCTGGTCGGAAACGGACTTGCCGAATCCAAAACTGATTCGGTGAAGACACTGACAGTTTACTGTTACGATTCGTTCCTAGGTGACTGGGGCCCTGGCGCCGCCATAGAAAAGGGCTTCGAGGAAAAGACTGGGATTCAGCTTGACCTAGTGAGCTGCGGAAGCGCTGTGGATCTTCTGGAGAAGGTCAGATACGAGGGTTCCAGCACAGAAGCCGACATGGTCCTTGGAATCGGGGATACCACAAAAGTTGATTTCTCAATCTTCGCTCCAGCTGTCATCAGTTCAAATGTCAAGCTTGCCAAGTCACTCTCCATTCAGGAAGGGGTGCTGGTTCCATTCAACTATGGAATCTTCGCATTCGTCGCAGACACAACGAAGATCACAGACCTTCCAACGAGCCTCAGCGATCTTACCGATCCCAGATACAAGGACAATGTCATTCTCATCGATCCGAGAACTTCGTCTGTCGGTACAGGGCTTCTGCTGTGGACTCTTGATGTCTATGGAGAAGAGGGATACCTGGATTGGTGGAAAGCCATGAAGGACAATGCCTTGACAATCTCGGACTCATGGTCATCCGCCTACGGTCTCTTCACCGAGGGAGAAGCTCCACTTGTCATCAGCTACACCACAAGTCCTGTCTATCATGTAATGTATGAGGACACCACTACGATTTGTGCATTGGAATTCACTGATGGACATCATGAATGCGTGGAATATGCAGGAATTCTGAAGACCTCCAATCACAAGGAGGAAGCTCAGGCATTTCTGGATTACCTTCTTACCGATGGCCAGGAGGAAATAGCAGTGGACAACTCAATGTTCCCAGCCAATGCAGCTACTGTTCTGCCATCGGCGTTCGATTATGCAGTCATTCCTTCACTGATCTTCTCTTCCGACAGGAATATGATTGGCGAGAAGCTGGACAGCTACCTTGCAAGCTGGTCAGAAGCAATGGTAAAATAACCTAATGAAGAAGAAAGACAGCACATTCATTTCCATGACACCATTGCCTGCAATGGTGATACTTGTTGTGCTGTTTTTCATTCCATTGATGATGACGTTGGCTCAGGCTGTGTTTCATGATGGAAGATTCACTCTCAGCTTTCTTAAGGATACGTTCTCCAGCCCGTACAATCTAAAGATCATTTCATTCACTTTCAAGCAGGCTCTTGTCAGCACGCTGTTCAGCATGCTGATAGGGCTTCCTGGCGCATACATAATCTCACGCTTTTCCTTCAAGGGCAGGAAACTTCTCAGAGCGATTTGCACAGTCCCGTTTGTCCTTCCTCCGATTCTTGTCGTGCTTGGCTTTGTGATATTCTATGGAAACAGTGGATTCCTGAACCGGATTCTAATGTCGGTGTTTGGTCTGAAGACGCCTCCCTTGAGAATTCTCTACAGCTTTCAGGCAATAATCATAGCCCACAGCTTCTACAATTTCCCTGTTGCAATGAACATCGTCAGCTCTTCCTGGGAACAGCTTGATGAAAGCTGTGAGAAAGCGGCGAGAACATTGGGTAGTGGCAAAGTCCGGACTTTCCTTTCCGTCACTCTTCCCCGCCTTGCTCCTTCGATCCTTTCTTCAGCAACGCTGATTTTCCTCTTCTGCTTCACCAGCTTCGCCGTCATCCTTGTTCTTGGCGGAGGTCCTCAGTTCACAACCATGGAAGTGGAGATATACAATCAGGCTAAGCGTGCGATGAACCTCAATTTTGCCGCATCGCTGAGCCTCATGTCGATGACAATCTGCCTATTTGTGCTTGGCCTGAATACATTGCTTCAACGCAAGGCCGCTTCCCAAGCCAGGATCGGTTCACCGACTGCTCCGGGCAGGAAACTTGGAAAGGCAGGAGCTGTCCTGACAGCTGTCTACATCATTCTGCTTCTGTTCTTCGTCCTTGCCCCTATCATATCTGTTCTTGCGAGGTCTATAATCTCTTCTTCCACCAGAAGCGGTCCCAAGTTAATATCCTTCGAATGGTATTCGCGTCTGTTTAAAGGCTCCACCTGGCAAGCTGTGCTGAACAGCATCACTATAGCACTGGCTTCAGCATTCGTTTCCACAATCCTTGGACTGAGCCTCTGCATATGGATAAGACGGCACAACAACTCTGCCCTTGAAATCATTGCCATGCTTCCCATGGCTATCAGCACGGTCATTATTGGATTGGGGTATTACATCATTTCCCGTTATCTTTCGAAAAGTCCTGACTTTCTGCTGATAGTCCTTGCACATGTGGTGATAACCATTCCTTTCGTAATCAGATCGATTGCTCCTGTGTACAGGTCACTTCCACAGAACATCATGAACGCCGCCATGACATTGGGCTGCAGCCCTGCAAGAACATTCTTCTCAATTGAGCTTCCGCTTCTGCGTTCGTCGATACTGACAAGTCTGAGCTTTGCCTTTGCAATTTCCGTTGGAGAGATGAATGCGACAATGATGCTCAGCAACAACAGACTGGAGACGATTCCAACAGTAATTTACCGTCTTATCAACTCGTACAATTTTCAAGGTGCCTGCGCCCTTGGTTCAGTGCTCATAGTAATCTGCTTTGCAATCTTTCTAATAAGTGAATCTGCAAGGAAAAGGAGTGCATATGTCTGAAAAGCAAGCCCTTTGTCTGAAAGGGTTGTCCAAGACAATAGATGATTTCTGC
>JAAYFO010000163.1 GCA_012728215.1 Spirochaetales bacterium
AATGTTATTTTCATAAGTAATGAATAAAATTGCAGACATTGCCAATCGTTGTGCATTTTTATGCAACAATCATTCCTTGAACAAGTCCTTGAACCTTCATGTCTTTTGGATATCAGGTTCAGCGATTCACCACGTTCTGTGGATTCCCTTCAAGAAATGAGCTGAGATTGCTTCTGGAGATATCCATGATTCTCTGCCTGGATTCCTTAGGTGCCCAGCTCATATGTGGAGTGATGATACAGTTGGGAGCAGCCAGGAGAGGATTGTCAGCTTTTATAGGTTCGCTTGAGACTACATCCACGGCAGCACCAGCAACCTTCTTCCGCTTCAACGCATCGGCAAGAGCCGCTTCGTCAATCAGCTGTCCTCTGCTGTTGTTCACTATCATCACGCCATCCTTCATCCGAGCAATGGTCTCAGCATTGATCAACTTCTCAGTATCAGGAAACAATGGACAATGAAGCATGATCACATCACTGGTTTCAAGCAATTTGCTCCGATCTGCATATTCGAATCCTTCACTTACGAAATCAGGGTTTTCAAATCTGTCGTTGACAACCACCTTCATTCCCAAAGCCCTGGCAATCTGCCCCGTCCTGTGTCCGATGCGACCAAAGCCGATGATCCCCATCGTCTTTCCAGCAAGCTCAACAAGAGGAAAGTCCCAGAAGCACCAGTCAAGGTTGTGTTCCCACCTTCTAGAATGGACAGCTGCGTCATGATGTCCTATATGATGGCAAAGCTCCAGAAGAAGTGCGATTGCAAACTGGCTGACACTGTCTGTGCCATAACTCGGCACGTTGCAGACAACAATTCCCTTGGCTCTTGCAGCATTCACATCAACAACATTGAAGCCAGTGGCCAGAACCCCGATGAACTTAAGACGATCTGCCTTCTCGATAGTCACTGCCGTCAGCGGTGTCTTGTTGGTGAAGACGATTTCACATCCGGCGATTCTTTCTTCAATCCGGCCTTCGGCGGTACGATCGTATACAACCGCAGTCCCAAATTCATCAAGCCAATCCCAAGACAGATCTCCGGGATTCTCAGTATAACCATCCAACACCACAATCTTCATCTTCTGCCTCCAGCATCATCTTGTGAGATTTTCTCCTCCTTGTCCATATTGAACTATAGATTGAAAACCATGAAAACAAAGAGATTGACTGACATAAACCTAGAAAGGAACAACTGTTCAGGCATTCTTGAGCATTTGAGGACATTACAGCATACAACATGTTGAACAGAATGAATCAAAGGAATAACATCAAGACATGCTTCGGGATTTCGTGGACAGACTCAACAAGACAGAAGACAAGATAATGTGGCTTGTCGCACCATGTGGCGTGCTGATTGGGCTTATTCTTGGCAACAGAATCCAAAATCTTGCTTTTTTAGGATCATACATGTTCATGATCATGACATTCACAGGTGCCATCTCAATGGAAGCCAGGGAATTCTTGAATGTCATGAAGCATCCAAAGGCCCTGGTCGTATATTTTTTTGTAGTCAAGCTCTTCATTCCATTTTTCTGCACCATGATCACCCGATTGATTCTTCCTGGAATGGAAGAGACCATATTCGGATTCATTTTGATCTTCACTGGCCCGATTGCGGTCACTTCATTCATCTGGAGTGGAATACATAAAGGAGACGGATCGCTTGCACTGACACTGATCATGCTGGACACAATCATCACACCATTGTCAATGCCGCTGTACACCAAGCTCCTCTTGGGAACCTCGATCGCCATCGACTCAGGCAAGATGATGCTCTCACTTCTTCAGCTTGTAGTCATTCCGATGATTCTTGGCATTGGAGCCAACAGAATCAGTCGCAACAAGCTCAAGAACATCTACTCGCCTTACTTCAAGCCAGTCGGAAAGCTTGCCATGGTGCTTTCTCTCATCTTCAGCTGCTGCAAGATCGGCGATGAAGTCGCCATGCTCAAAGCCTCAGATTGGCCAATGGCCGCCACTGCCATCCTAAGCGTTGCAGTATCAGCCCTGGTTGGCTACTCTGCCGCTCGGCTGATAAAGCTGGATAGAAGTCAGGTCGTGACTTTGACATTCACAAGCGGCCTGCGAAACAACACCGCAAGTCTGCTGATTGCCACCACACTGTTCTCTGCCAAGGCGGCACTTCCCGTTGTGATTCTGATTCTCTTTCAGCAGACGATAATGTCATGGTTAGGCGCAATGCTTTTTGAATGGGGAAAAAAGACGGGAATTTCAGACTCGGCTGGCAATTCCCGTACCAAAAGAGACGGATGCGTTTCAACTAATGTTCAATCAACTGGAAGTTGAAGCTCGTTGACAATAATTCTTCATAATCATAATATCAAAACACATGAGAATCGGAAGTCCGTCTTCTCTTCACAACTGAAACAAATCAAGCATGAAAAAATTCTTCAAATACGCTCGCAGACACTGGAAATTATATCTCATCTCATTCCTCATGCTAGGACTTGGGGTGGGTTTTGATGCCATCATTCCATTCTTCACCCAAGCATTGGTGGATGATGTGATGATAGGCAAGCAGGCTCAGCAATTTCTTCCTCTTCTCTTCTCCATGCTCGGATGCTTTATAGCACTTGGGCTCTGTGGATACATCCAGGAATACACCTCTGACAAGGTCGGATGGTCTGTGGTCCGTGATTCACGAATAGACCTGTTCGAGCATATAGAGAATCAGGATCAGACCTTCTTCCGCGAGAACTCTCCCGGAGAGCTGATGAGCAGAGTCAAACGTGATACCGAAACAGTCGGAGTCGTTCTGGGCTTCATAGGAATATTCATGATTCAGATCATTGTGCATGTGTTGGTCATGATAGTCTTCCTTGCAAGAATCAGTCTTCCAATTGCAGGAATCTGCATTTTGGTCATGCCCATCATCGGTGTGATCGGATACAAGGGAGAAAAAAAGGGAGACTCACTGTATCAGGAAATAAGTGAAGAGACCGCAACGATGAACAAGACTGCTGGAGAAGCAATCTCTGGAATCAGGACCGTCAAGGCATTTCACAAGGAAGAACATGAGAAAAAGCGCTTTGAGAAAAGAAACAAGCATTTCTATTCCCTTTCTGTGAAACTGGAATGGATGTATGGCACATGTGATGGAGCCATAAGCTTCCTAGGAAGAATAATGCTGCTTCTCTCTGTTCTCATAGGTGGATACATGGTGTTGAAAAGCCACATGAGCCTTGGAGAACTGGCTTCCTCCATTCAGTATGTGAACAATCTGGTCTGGCCTATGATGGAAATAGGTTGGGTGTTGAACGAGATATCCAGTGCAATGGCTTCCAGCAAGAAGATCAGTCTCATTGCGGAACGGAACAGCCAGCTTAAGGATGGAGTCATTACCGACATTCCAGGATCCAAGCTTGAGTTCTCCCACGTAGGGCTGAAGATTGATGACAGCACAATTCTCAAAGACATTTCATTCTCACTGGAACCTGGAAGGACACTTGGCATAATGGGTGCAACTGGGTCTGGCAAAAGCACAATAACGAACCTCGCGCTCAGATTCATGGATCCAACATCAGGAGAAGTGCTTCTGGATGGAAAGTCAGAGAAGGATTATTCCGCTGAAGCTCTGCGAAACAAATATGCAATCGTGACCCAGGACATCTTCCTGTTTTCCGAAACAGTAATGGCTAACCTGAAGATCGGTTCACCAGACATGACAGATCAGACTGCCAGGACCGCCGCGGAAACGGCACGAGCAGATGGATTCATCTCCAAGCTCGAAGAGGGTTACGATACAGTCATCGGAGAGAAAGGAGTCGGGCTTTCCGGTGGGCAGAAACAGAGACTATGCATTGCAAGGGCTTTGGCAAAGAATGCTCCAATCCTGATTCTCGATGACGCCACCTCAGCTTTGGATATGGAAACCGAAAGAGAAATCCAACATGAACTGAACTCGATGAACCACAGACAGAGCACAATCATTGTAGCCCATCGAATCTCAGCTGTCAGACGAGCGGATGAAATCATCTATCTGGACAAGGGAGAGATTGTGGAAAGAGGAACTCACGAGAGCCTGATGGCTGCAAAAGGACGCTATTACAACACTTTCGTGGCACAATATTCAAAGGAGGATGCCGATGGCAACAAATAAGGCGACAACAGATGAAACAATCTCAAAAGCCCGTAAGAAAGCCACTGTATTCAGAGTGCTGAAGTATATGGCAGCCTACCGATGGCAGGTGATTCTTGTCATAACACTCATGCTGGCAGCTTCATGCATAACTGTGGTTCTTCCTATTCTTATCGAAAATGCAATCGATGTTCAGGTAGCAGACAAAAACGTCAAGGGCTTGCTGATCGTAGTGGCTCTTGGCCTGATACTCGCCTTGCTATGGTCATTGTTCTACATCATACGAGTCAGAATAATGGCAAAAGTCTCAAACGAAGTCGTCCTTACGGTGCGATCCGAAGCCTTTGCTCATCTTCAGACCTTGAGTCTGCACTACTTCGATTCCAGACCTACAGGAAAGATTCTTGCAAGAATCATCGGAGATATAACATCTTTGAAGGATATGCTACGCCAGATGGTGACAAATCTCATTCCGAATCTCCTTTTTTTGATCATAATCGCTGTAGTGATATTCATAAAGAATCCCGCCTTCGCCTTGGCTATCTTTGCAGTCATGCCCATAATGGTCGCTGGAATCTTTCTGATATTCAAGAAAAGCTTTGGCTTCTGGCAGGATTTCCGGCAGAAGCAGTCAAATGTAAATGCATTCGCCCATGAGACGTTCTCCGGAATCAGAGTCGTCCAGAGCTTCTGTGCCCAAAAGCAGATGAAGCAGACATTCTCAACCATAGCCAGCGAAGTCACCGATAGATTCTGCAGTGCAGTCAAGAGATCGGACTTCATGAACATCGTGATTCACGGAAGTCAGGGACTTGGATATTTCTGCCTTTTCTATCTGGCAGTCAAGACAGATGCAAGTGTCGGTTCGCTTCTTGCCTTCACCACTTACATTGGTCTGTTCTGGCAACCGCTCCGAATGATGGCCAACATGTACAACCAGCTAGGCAACCAGATAGCAGGAGCAGAACGGGTATTTGAGATTCTGGACACTGAACCGACCTTGATTGAACAGAAGTCCCCAGTACAGATCCAGAAAATGAATGGAGAAGTGGAATTCGAACATGTGAGCTTTGCCTATCCCGACGAACCGGAAACCCTTGTTCTGAACGATGTGAGCTTCAAGGCCGCTGCCGGAGAAACCATTGCCCTTGTCGGGCCAACTGGTGCAGGAAAGACAACAATCATCAATCTTCTTGCCCGGTTCTATGATACTGTATCAGGGACAATCCGCATCGACGGAACAGATATTGCAAAGATAGCGATTGACTCACTTCGAAAGCACATTGGTGTCATGACTCAGGACAGCTATCTCTTCTCTGGAACAATAAGGGAAAACCTCCTGTACGGAAATCAGACCGCTACCGAAGAAGAAATGATTTCAGCATGCAAGGCTCTTGAAGCGGATTCATTCATAATGCAGACAGAAAAGGGATATGACACGGAAATCACAGATCAGAGCCTTTCGCAGGGTCAACGCCAGCTTCTTGCCCTGGCACGAACACTCATCTGCAACCCTTCGATTCTTATACTGGACGAGGCTACAAGTGCCATTGACACCAGAACGGAACTTCTTGTCCAGAAGGGAATAAAGCTGCTTACAGCACATCGAACCAGCTTCGTTGTGGCACACAGGCTTTCCACAATCAGGAACGCCGACAGAATTCTTGTGATTGACTCACAGGGAATCAGAGAAAGTGGGACACACGAGGAGCTTCTGGCCAGGAATGGAGAATATGCCGCATTGTATAAAGCTCAGTTCGAAAACTGAGCTTGTGTCTCAAAGACCTATCTGAGAAGCGACCTTGCTCATCGCATCGATGGTATGCTGAATAACCTCAGGAAGTTCCATGTCGCCCATCATAGCAACACCTTCGGAGATGATGTCCCGGTTCACTCCTGCGGCAAATGCCGCTGAACTCCACTTCTTCTTCACTGACTTTACCGTCATTCCATTCATTTTCTCAGGACGGACAAGAGCCGTGGCATGAACCAAACCGGTCAGTTCATCTATGGTGAACAGCACTTTTTCCATGTAGAGTTCAGGCTTTACATCGGTACAAAGCCCATATCCATGGCATACGACCGAATGGATGAATGAGTCATCAGCACCTATCTCATTGAGCAATTCTGGAGCCTTCTTGCAGTGCTCCTCGGGGAACATCCCATAATCCACGTCATGAAGCAGCCCTACCATGCCCCAATAATCAACATCCTCGCCTTTCAGCTGTGCAAATTCCTTCATTGTTGCTTCAACAGCCAT
>JAAYFO010000164.1 GCA_012728215.1 Spirochaetales bacterium
AACAAGGAACTAGTGGGGATGATTACAAACCGTGACATAACCACACATCTGCTTGTGGAGATAAACAAGGAAGTCGACAAGCTGGAAAAGAAATCGATGATTCTTTCTCCTGATGTCTGTCTTCTTAACCAGGTGAAGAGCTTCTCCATCCAGCGCCACGACTTCGAGAAGGCTGGTTATGCCAGCACCCAGATAAAGAAGCTGCTGAAGAAGGCGGAGATAGCGCCTGCCCTGATAAGACGTGCGGCGATAGCAAGCTATGAACTGGAAATGAACATAGTGGTTCATTCCAATGGTGGAGAGCTGATTGCCGAGTTCGAATCAGACAGGATAGTGATTACAGCCAGGGACTTCGGGCCTGGCATACCGGATTGCGAAGCGGCGCTTCACAAGGGATTCACCACTGCAGATGAATGGACAAGATCGCTTGGATTTGGTGCAGGAATGGGACTTCCCAATGTGAAAAGCGTATCGGATGATTTCTCGATTCAGAGTTCCTCAGCTGGAACTATCGTGATTTCGACAATCTTGTTGAAGAAATAAATGGAGGAATGCAATGCTAGTAAAAGAAATAGCGAATCTGGAAGGATTTAGGACCGAAGTCATGACAAACCCAGAGGCGCAAGTATCCAAGGCCTATACTGGAGACCTTCTTTCAGACGTCATGGGAAATGCTCCGGATGACAGCGTCCTGATTACGATTCAAGCCCACAAGAACACAATAGCCGTGGCGTCTCTTGCGGGGACTCAGGCAATCGTGATCTGCAATGGCCGTGCTGTTCCTGATGACATGAAGGAATCAGCTGCTTCTGAGAACATCAGCCTCTTCACCACCAAGGATGATCAGTTCATGGTCAGCTGCAGGATTGCTCAGCTTTTGGGGATGGTGAAGTTCTGCTGATTCCATGTATGCACGGATAGATCTTCATAATCACTCCTGTCTCTCCCCATGCGGGAGCAATGAAATGACTCCCGGCATGCTTGCCTTTGAGGCGATGGAGAAGGGAATTGAGATACTGGGTCTTTCGGACCATAACTGTGGAAGAAATCTGCCGGCATTCTGTTCCGCTTGCGAAACCTGCGGAATTGTTCCTATCATGGGAATCGAAGTCAATACAATTGAAGATGTCCATGTTCTTGGTCTCTTTGGCAACCTTGACGATGCGATGGATTTTTCGAGATTCATAGAATTCCTTCTTCCTGACATTCCCAACAGACCGGACCTTTTCGGAGAGCAGCTGATTGTAAATGAAGAGGAGGAAGTGACCGGAGTATTTCCAAAGAACCTTATCGGGACATGCGGAATCAGCTTTTCAGATCTTGTCGAGGAAGTCATATCACGCGATGGGCTCATCATTCCGGCTCATATAGACCGATATGCCTTTTCAGTTAAGGCAAGCCTTGGATTCCTCCCTGACATGTATTACAGTGCAGTGGAGGTGCTCAAGGTCCCTCCCGAAATGAAAGTTCTGAACAATACTGTGATACAAGGCTCTGATGCTCATTATCTGAAGGAAGTGGGACGTCGTTCCTGCAGATTGGATTTGGAGGAACTGAGCTTTGAAGGACTTAAGGAAGGACTTCGAAAAGGAAAGGTCAAGTTCGGACCAATGAACGATTAGAATCGGATTGGTGCCAAAGTCCACATTTATTCATGAAATGGGAGTCGTGGCGCTATTGACGATTGCCATTTTTTTTTGCAGATTCTATAACAGGAGTGTAAGTATGGAACAATACAACATCAATGCCCAGCCAAAAAGCAGGGTGAA
>JAAYFO010000165.1 GCA_012728215.1 Spirochaetales bacterium
GCATCATCAAAACCATCGTGTATATTGCAATACTTGCAGAGAGTGGACAGCTTATTGTTGTCTATTGCTTCAGAGGGAACAAAACGCTTTGCCGTGCTATATGTATCAATATTGTACAGCTCTAAAACTGCAATCTCATAATGATCAGGGTTGTTGAATTTTTTGCAGTCCTTTACAATTGCTTGATTGATTCCATGAAGGGAAGAGCAAAAGAAGAATCAAAAGATTGATGGATGGACAGACTGCTGAAGATTGAAGAAGCATCTGGCTTTGGAACGAACATCAGAAGAAGAGAATTTGCACTTGTCAGAAGTCTTGGAATGGAAGATTTCACATTCACGGCTATGCTGCTACTGGAACAGCTTCTTAGCCTCATGTTTGCTCTGGCATTGTCCATAGTGATTATTGTCTTGTTCATGGTTTGTTTTATTCTGTTTCCAGTTCCACCGATTGGTAATATCGGCAAGTACGGAAGCATCTTTTCCATCGATGGACATGGAGTGTTTCTTCCAAGTATATCCAGCATTGCATTTTGGTTTGGATTGTTCAGCGGGTCTGTTCTGATAGCTTGTATATTGCCAGTTCTTAGTGTAAGGAAGAACAGCATCATGTCAATGTGGAGGACTGAGTGAAACGGATTGCATTCCTCTTGCTGTTGTGTTTCTTCATAGCGTCTGCTCTTCTTCCCGCTCAGGATTCGATGGAGCAAGAGGAAGCAATGCTGTGCAGAGCATTCAGGAATTCTTATGGGGGGAATGCATCGGCGATGGATGTGTCTTTATCATCTCAAAAGCCAAGCATCTATATGCAGAACCAAGTTTTCCAGAAGGATCTATGGCGAAACGAGATTACAAATACCGCCTCTGATTATCTTCTTTATAAATGGAATGACCAGGAACATCTCATTTTAGGATGGAAAGTCAGCGGGTTCAGGCAGGACACCTTTCATGGGATACCGTGTTATTGCTTTGAATTGACATACGGAACATACAGCAGCAAAGAATTTCTGGTATGGGTTGAAATTGAAAGGAATGTCGTATTGGCGCAAGATGAATACAATGAATACGGGATTCTGACATCAAGAAGGCAGAATCTAAAGTTCATTTTGCTTGACAGTGGTTCTTATCTTGTTTCGACCTATCGTGAATGGAAAGCTTCGTCACCATACGCAACCGCTGTTTATTGGATTACTGATTGGGAGCAGGATGAGAATGTTGATGATTACTTTTTTACACAGGAGTACTTATTCAGTCTGATTTGATAATTTGAAAATCGAAACGCCTGCTCTTGATTCCATCAGGTTGTTTTCACATGACCTTCCTCTCCCGTTCGCAGATAAGCTTCAAGAGGTAGTTGAAAAAACGATGCTCCATCCAGTGAAAAAGAGTATTGCTATCAAAGCTTTTTTTTCTTACCTGCTATCAATGGCTGTCATGTGCATAAATCCGGTTGAAACGTCAATTATAGCTTCTGTACGATTCAGCAATGCCACTTCATCTACGACGATTTGGATCAAGATGAGGAAGAAAATCCTTGTAAATGCCTGGATCTGAATCGGCAATGCACACTGCATTGACTGATTTCTCATAAAATGACTGCGGACCTACACCGCCGATGATGGCATAGGCATAGCCCAATTGCCGAAGTCCTTCCAGACTCCTGATCAGAAGGACTTTCCCAATACCTTTGCCTTGTTCCTCTTCCAGCACTCTAGTCGGACCAAAGAAGTCC
>JAAYFO010000166.1 GCA_012728215.1 Spirochaetales bacterium
CAGCTCTTCAGTCACGATGAAAGCCTCTTCGGTGATAACGAAGAAGAATGATAAAAAGTTGAAAAAGGAAACAAATGGACTACAAAAGCAAAGATGGTCTCTATGCCATCGTCAGTACAAGAAAAGGACAGATTGTCCTGGAGTTGGAATTCGAGAAAGTACCTATGACTGTCTCGAACTTCGTAGGTCTTGCCGAGGGAACTTTGAATCTCAAGAAGCCAGGTGTACCATATTATGATGGACTAAAATTCCATAGAGTCATCGAGAATTTCATGATTCAGGGCGGTTGCCCGCTAGGCACAGGAACAGGTGGCCCTGGGTACAATTTTCCTGATGAATTCGATTCTTCTCTCAAGCATGACAGGCCGGGAATCCTGTCGATGGCCAATGCCGGACCTGGGACCAATGGAAGTCAGTTCTTCATTACCCATGTACCTACTCCATGGCTTGACGGCAAGCATGCAATCTTCGGTCATGTGATTGAAGGTCAGGATGTTGTGAACTCCATCCGCCAGGGTGATAAGATTGACAAGGTCGAGATTCTGAGAGTCGGGGAGAAGGCAAATGCCTTTGTTGTCACAAAAGAGAGCTTTTCAGAGTTAGTAAGGAAGGCTTCCGAAGTTCAATTGAAGCGTATCGAAGAAGAGGAAAAGAAGATTTCTGAAGATATTGACAAGAGATGGCCAGGGGCTGTCAAGACTCCTTCCGGACTTCGATATGTGATCATCAAAGAAGGACAGGGAACTGCCAGCCCAAAGATGGGACAGACTGTCACTGCTCATTACAATGGAACGTTGATGAATGGTAAGATGTTCGACAGTTCGATAGTGAGAAATGAGCCGATCAGATTCAAGGTCGGGCAGATGATCGAAGGATGGAATGAAGCACTTCTCACAATGCACAAAGGCGAGAAGCGTCAGCTGATCATTCCACCAGAACTCGGTTATGGGGTTCAGGGATACCCAGGAGTGATTCCTCCAAATTCGTATCTCATATTTGACATCGAATTGCTTGATTTTTAGTTGGTAAGGAGTGCTTACAAATGAAGGAATCCCAAGTATTTGCATGTAACAACTGTGGTTATCAAAGTCCTAAGTGGCTGGGAAGATGCCCTGAGTGCGGCAGCTGGAACAGCTTTGAGGAGGAGACCGTAGCTCAGGTTTCTTCATCAGGAAAGGGTTCCTCCATACCTACGCCCAATTCAAGCGAAAAAGCCCAGCGTCTTTCTGATGTTGTAATTGAACCTGAGTTCAGGTTCTCCACAGGCATGGACGAGTTTGACCGTGTCATAGGTGGAGGCCTGAATAAAGGAAGTTCAGTACTTCTGGGCGGAGAGCCGGGAATCGGCAAATCCACCCTTGCATTGCAGGTTCTGGAGAAAGTAAGCCATACTTACAAAGTGCTATATATCTGCGGAGAGGAAAGTTCTGCACAGATAAAGCAGCGTGCGATCCGTCTTGGTCTGGATATGGATAACATAATCATCTACTGCGATACCAGGCTTGACCAGATAATCCAGACGATACGAAAGGAGAAGCCTACTCTCATGGTGGTTGATTCAATGCAGACTCTGGCTTCTGCAGAGGTCCCGTCAGTGGCAGGTTCGGTAAATCAGATCAGAGCCTGCAGCCTTGAGATCATTATGGCCGCCAAGCAGATTTCCAGTGCAGTGATTCTCATCGGTCACGTGACGAAGGAGGGGCTGCTTGCCGGTCCAAAGGTGGTGGAGCATCTGGTCGATACTGTTCTGTATTTCGATCAGGCGTCTTCAGGCGTAAGGCTTGTCAGGGCTTCCAAGAACCGGTTCGGTTCAATAGATGAAATCGGAATATTCAGGATGACTGAAAAAGGTCTGGAACCTGTGAAGGATTCCCAGGGTCTTTTCATAAGCGACAGAACTCAGAAGGACATTCCTTCAGGTATTGCATTCACCGCAGTTGTCGAAGGTTCCCGGACTTTTCTGGTTGAGATTCAAGCTTTGGTTGTGAATGCGAAGAGCGGTTACAGCCGGGTGTACTCCGACAAGATTGAAAGTGCACGTGTGACTAGAATCGCAGCTGTGCTTGAACGACACGCAGGGGTGCAGTTGAGTGACAAGGACATATATGTCAATGTGGCAGGAGGAGTACGACTGGTGGACGTAGCCATAGATCTTCCACTTGCTTTGGCATTGTTCTCTGCCACAAGTTCAATCCCAATCAGCGGTGGTACGGTGAGTTTCGGAGAATTAAGTCTTGCTGGAGAAGTGAGGCCGGTTTCATTTCTTGAGAAAAGAGCCAAGGCCGCAAGTGAACTTGGTTTTAGGAAAGCTGTGATACCTCGTATGAAGAATCCTGGAAAGACGCTTGAATACTGTGTATGTTCCACTGTTGCACAGGCGCTGGACGCCTTCAGAATGACAAATTCGAAATAATAGGAATCAGCCGAAGGCGGCAAGCAGAATTGGGAACACTGCAAATGTTCCGATTATTGATCCGATGCTTGTTGTCACGAAGAGCATAAGTGCATGAAGAAATCTATTTTTGAACCAGCCCTTGAATGTTCCTGCATCGTCGGAGAGATTCTCGAAATCCCTGACGCGAGGTTTCCGTAGTTCTGATTCAGCTATTCCGGAGAAGACTCCTACACCTATTACAGGATTGAGTGCTGCGAACGGTGCGGACACAGCCGAAATCAGCCAGTTCAAAGGATGAGCTCCAAAAATGATTGCAAAGATCAAAGTGCACCCGGCATTGGCAGCCGCCCAGAGTCCAAACTGAAAAAGTCCTTGATTCCATCCTTTGGCAATGAATCCGTAGACAATGACTCCGATGATGAGGGCAGGAACTACAAAAGATGCTATCTTTCCTCCGTTGCCCTTCTTGGGAGTAGAGGAAATATCACTGAGGTCTTTGGACATCTCGCCTTTTTCAAGCTTTTCCATGTTGACGATTATTCCCTCGGCATGGCCTGCTCCAATGACAGCAACCTTGTTGTTTCCAGGGGCTGCGAAAATGCTGGTGGCAAGGTAACGATCTCTTTCGTCGATCAGCGCCTTCTTTGCACCAGGCAGTTCCTTGGAAAGCTCCTGCATCATTGACTGCAGTGTGTCGGTATGCTTCAACTCCTCGAGTTCCTCGGCAGTCACTTTTTCCTTTGAGAATGCGCTTGAGATCAAGGTTGCGATAAGTTTGCATTTGTTCCAGAGATTGGACAGTGCCCAGGCTCTTTTGAGTGTGATTGAAATTTCACGGTCGCAGAGCGAATACGGAATGTCCTTATCCTTTGCAATTCTGGCGGCTTGAAGAATTTCTTCTCCCGGAGCTACCCCGGTCCCTTCTCCTATTCTTTTCTGAAATGAAGCCAATGCGGTATTGGCCAGAATAAGAAAGGCCTTGCCTTCCTTGAAGACTCTGCTAAGATTCATTGAAGAGTAATCGTGGGCTTTCGTCCTGGCCTCAAAGCGTCCACTGTCAAGTTCCAGACAGATTCTGTCGGGTTTGACTTCGTCGATCACTGCTGCGACTTCTCCTACACTTTCCTGAGATACATGGGCAGTTCCGACAAGTGTTATCGTCATCCCATTCTCAAATTGAATTTTCTTAATAGTGTCTGATATTATTTCGGTTTTCAAAATCGCGATCTCCTAAATTGAATATATCCTGTTGATTGAAGCAGGGCAATATGTCACTCAGTATGGAATGATTATCTGGGCAACGAACGAGACAGGATTCTCGCGAAGTATTCTCAGATAAAGAGAACCTGTTGACTTAGTGCAGTACCTGTAAAGGAAGCCTTCCAGATTTCCTGGCTCTGGAAGAATCACGAGTTGCTCAAACTGATATTCTCCAGCAGGAATCGAAAACGCAGGATTATCAAGTGGAGGAATCTGCATTCCGCTGTCCACTGCAATCTTGTCTTCCAAAGTAGGTGGGTCCTTTGAGGCCAACTCAGTCAAGTCCATTGAGACGGAATCGCCACAATTGTAAGAGACATGCAGACAGACCTCGCCACCTTCAGGAATTGAAAACAGACTTTGGCTCAGTTGTGAGTATGCAGTCTCCATTTCAAGCCCTTCGGTTTTCCTTTGATATTGAATATCTTGAAACAAATGTAGTTTAATCATCAGAGGAAATGATAATGGAAACAGATGATAAAGTACAGTATACACTTAAGCGTCGAGCCGGTCAGAGGAGGATCTACCTCAGAATCCAAGGTGATGGGAGCTTGCTTGTGACTGCTGGATACGGGCCTAAGGTCGAATACATAGATTCCATTGTTCAGAAGAAACGTGATTGGTATCATTCCTTCACGTCACAGCAAAAAGTGTGTCATGATTACCTTGAAGGAGATCAATTTCTTCTTCTTGGGAAAAAGCTTGTTCTAAATATTGCAATAAATGCCCCTTGCAGCAATGCACAGGTTCTTGGAAATGTCCTTCTTCTGTCAATCCGCTCCAGAACAGCAGAAACAAAACTGAAGAAACAGCTGATAAGCGATGAGTTCTCCCGTCATCTTTCCAACTTCCTCAGTCTCAGGATAAGTGATTGGAGCAGACGAATGAAGATTGAGCCATCTCCTCATTTTCATCTGAACAATGCAGTCAGGCAATGGGCGTCCTGTTCATCAAAAAGAGAATTGAGTTTTTCACGCCGTGTTGCTTGCCTTGATACAGACCTTGTTGATTATCTCATAGTGCACGAACTTTGCCATATCTTCCACATGAACCACGGTCCTGAGTTCAAGGCTCTTCTGCAGACCGTGATTCCTGATTGGAAGGAACGTAGGACAAGAATGTCACGTTGTTATCTGGATTCGTTCTTATGATGGCTATTTGATTATTGAAAGAAGATGCTTCACGAATCCGCAGATTCTTTCTGCCGAGCTTATGCTCATTGATTCGTTCACGGTGTGGACATCCTTCAGATCCGGTCCGATGGAGACAGAGTCCATTTTTGGTATCTTGCTGTTGATGATTCCGCATTCCAAGCCGGCATGTATGGCAGTGATCACAGGTTTTTTGCCTGATACTTCCTCCCATGCCTTGGCACAGAACTTTGCAAGAGCCGAATCTGGATTCGGATCCCATGAAGGATATCCTTCTCCGATTGTTGTCTCTGCTCCGCTTGTGGCAAGAATCAACGCCATCCGCTCTGAAGCCGCATCTCTCTGACTCATTACATTGGATCTCTGGCTGGTTTCGACGCTGATTGTGTCTCCATCCGTCCTTACGATGGCAAGGTTGCATGAAGTCTGAACTATTCCACTGATTGTCTTGCTCCAGGCCAGTACTCCATGAGGAGCCATGAACAGGCTGTTAATGAAAGCCCTGGAATCTTCAGATGAGAATGCAGGAGATGCCTTTGCCTGGCTGATGATGATCTTCATGTCAGGTTCTTCGACCTTGTTCTCCGATTTCATTGCCATGGAATACTCGTTGAGTTCCTTCATCGCATTTTCCACTCTGCTCCCTTCCACTGCAAAGACGACAATTGCCTGAGCTGGGATTGCGTTTCGCTTTGTTCCGCCATCGAAGCTGATAAGCTGATAATCAGTGTTCTTTCCAAGCTGATGAAGCATTCTTGTGGCTATCTTGATTGCATTGGCTCTCTGCAGATGGATTTCTCCTCCGCTATGACCGCTTCTCAGGCCGGTCACCTCAATCGAAATTGCCTTGGAGCATTCACAGAGCGGTTCTCTGTTCTTGTGAAAACTTGCTTTTACGTCAGATCCGCCTGCACATCCGACATAGATCACGCCTTCTTCCTCACTGTCGAGGTTGATCATCTTTCTAGCATGCACCAAGCTCTCTTCCAAGCCATATGCACCTGAAAGGCCGACTTCCTCATTCACTGTGCAGATTCCTTCCAGTGGACCATGCTTGGCCTTGGTGTCTGTGAAGATATCCATCATCATGGCGATGGCTATCCCATTGTCTGCTCCCATCGAGGTATCCTTGGCATGAAGGATATCTCCTTTTTGAACTAGCTCTATTGGGTCATGTGCGAAATCGTGGGTTGAGCCAGGCCTCTTGACACAGACCATGTCCATGTGCCCCTGAAGCGCTGTGGCAGGGAGGTTTTCCATTCCCTTGCTTGCCGGACAGTATATGACGACATTGCCTGCAGCATCGGTCTTGTAGTTGAGGCCTGCCTCTGTCGCCCATTTGGTTATGAACTCACGAATTCCCTGTTCATGTCCTGATTCACGTGGAATCGCGGCTATTTTTTTGAAATTATCCAATACTGACATAATGATTGTCCTCCTGAATGTAGTTTGAGCAAGAATCTGAAATTCAGAATTCTAAAAATCGTCCCTGATGATTGTTCCGTTCACAATCACACATTTGATCTGGTATGTATCATCAAAAATCGTGATGTTTGCACGTTTTCCTGGAATCAGAGAACCGATATCATTGAAATGATAGATTCTTGATGGATTGGTACTTGCCATCTGGATTGCATTATCAATTGGGATTCCCCATGAAACCATGTTCTTCACAGCTTTTATGAGCACAAGGGCAGATCCCAAAAACTGGTCCGGATCAGCGGCGGAAACCCAAGCACCTTCTTCTCCCAGACGTGCCGGTACGCCGTTTGCCAGAAGCTTTCCGCTTCTTTGCTTGGTAGGTCTGAGGCTGTCTGTCACCAGAACGATGTTTTCCTTTGGCTTTTCTCTGACAAGAAGCTTGACGATCTCCGGATGGACATGAACTCCATCGGCAATGATTTCACAGCACATGTCCTGGTTTATCATGATTGTTCCTACACAGCCAGGGTTGCGGTGATGCAGGCGGCTCATGGCATTGAAGAAATGTGTGGAGTGAAGGATTCCGCACTGTATTCCCTCCATGATGTTCTCGTATGTGGCATCAGTGTGTCCAGCAAGCAGAACTATGCCTTCCTTTGTCGCTTCCAGTGCAAGATCGCGCATTCCCTTCAGCTCAGGTGCGACTGTCATGCAGATAATCTTTCCCTGGCCTGCTTCCAGCAATTCATGGAATCTTGGAATGCTGACCTCAAGAGCTCCATCTGGATTCTGAGCTCCGATTCGCTTTGGACTGATGAAAGGACCTTCTATATTGATTCCTCGGATCATGGCTCCCTTTTCCTTTCCCATCGCTTCCACTATCGCCCTTTCTGCAGCAAGCATGTGGGAGAATTCATCTGTGTAGATCGTAGGAAGAAAATCGGTGACTCCATAGTCAGCCAGTCTTTCGCTCATCTTCAGAATCGAAGCAGGATTGCAATCCTCCGTCCCTGCACCTCCGATTCCATGAATGTGGGAATCGAAGAACCCTGGAGTGATTGTGCATCCTTGTGCGTCGATTACAATCGTGTCTTCGGGAAACTTTTTCTTTGGCATTCGGGTCATGTAGAAGATATCTCCTATTGTCCCATCGTTGTCTATGAAAAGACCGCAGTCGTTAACGGTGGCGAAACCAGTGATGACTGTTGCATTTGTAAATATGATTCTGTCGCTCATGAATTAAGAATAATTCCCTGACAAACAAAAATCAAGGCATAATGAATATTTGACTTAAGAGATAGTTTTGAGTTTCTCGATATTAGCTGTCAACGATTGAACAGGTCAGCCGATTTCAGTCAGATTGTTCACCCAGCGATTGCTGATTATCCTTGGAATGATGAACAGCACTTTGCAGAATTCATCCAGGCTTACAATCATCACGACATAGTAGATTGGAAGCTTGAGAACAAGACCTGAGATTATTGCTGCAGGAAGTCCAATGAGCCATACGCAGATCATTTCAATCTTCAGTGCATGCCTTGTGTCTCCGCCTCCCCTGAGAACACCCACTATAAGAGTGATTGATAAGGATTTGATGATCAGTATCGGTGAGAGGAACAGAAGCGTGAGACGTGTCATTTCGTATATATTCTCAGGAATATTGAACATCCGTGGAAGAAGCGAACTGAATGAAGCCATGAATACTCCAAAGAACAGGCCACATGCAAACGAGGCGAACAGAAGCGCCTTTGCGTATCGTACAGCCGCTTCCTTCTGATTCTTGCCTATCTGGTTTCCAATCATTATTCCAGAGGCGTTTCCTATGCCCAGAGCGAAGACAAGAAAGAGATCCTGAATCGAATTCGTCATATTCACCGAGGCTAGAACGTCCGTTCCCATATGGGAATAAACCATCTTGTAAGCTGTCATTCCCAATGCCCACAGAAACTCGTTGAGCATAACCGGAAGACATGTCTTCATATACTGCTTCAGGAACGATTTCTCGAACCCGTCAATTGCCTGGGAAAGGTGGAAGGAAGCAGGACTCTTTCTTTTTCTTGCTATCCAGATCAAAAGCACCAGTTCCAGTGCACGGGAAATCACAGTGGCCAAGGCCGCTCCATATACTTCAAGTCTTGGAAATGGCCCGATGCCGAAGATCAGCAGCCAGTTCAGAAGTGCATTCGTTCCAAGCGATGCCATGGAAATCAGCAGAGGGGACTTTGCGTCGTTTGTTGCCCTCAGTGAAAATGAGATGACCATGGAACAGGCGGATAGCAGATAGCTTGCTCCCACCGTCACCAGGTATTGCCTTCCGATTTCTATCACTGCCATGTCGGTGGTGAAAAGGCGAAGAAGAAATATCGGGAAGAAGACAGATGGAACTGCAAACACCAATGCTCCGCAGAGTGAGACGATGAATGAAATCAGCATAACATGCTGAATAGACTTGTATTTCTGTGCTCCATAGAATTGGCTTACAAATACAGTTGCTCCACTGCAGGCTCCAAAGAATATGAGACTTGCCAGAAAGAATATCTGGTTTCCCAGGCCAACGCCTGCTATTTGCGTGACTCCAAGCTGACCTATCATCAACGTATCAAGGAAGGATAATGAACTTGAAATCAGATTCTGAAGTCCGATGGGCAAGGCTATTGTGAAAAGCTTTTTCAGAAAATCTTTTCGTTCTGAGGGAAGGAGGATTGTACGCATGGGCAAATAGTATAGTTCGGGTTTCTTTGTGTCAATGGAAACGGTTGGAGCCTCTGTTTGCAAGAAGGGTTCGAATCAGATCTGTTCTTCCTGCCTTTTGAAGTGCTTCTTGCACAAGGGTGCGATTCTGTGGCTTGTCAAACTGAAGAAGAGCACGCTGAAGAGTACGCTCCCTGCCTTTTGGAACGAATACCCTTGCCAGCTTTTTCCCAGGACGCGGATCAAGCGAAGTGAAGTACATGCAGGTGGATACAGTTGATGGTGTTGGATAGAATTCCTGAACCTGGTCTGGAACGAAGCCTTGTTTTTTGAGGTAGAGTGCCAACTCTATTGCATCTTGAAGCGTGGAACCTGGGTGTGCAGCAATGAGATAGGGAATGAGGTATTGTTTCTTTCCTTCCTCTTCATTTGTCTGCTCGTATTTGTTTTTAAAGCTATCGTATACAGCGACAGGGCATTTACCCATCATCGAAAGAACATTGTCTGAAATATGTTCAGGAGCGACCTTAAGCTGGCCGCTTACGTGATTTCGAACCAAATCGTGCATGAAGCGCTCTCTTGTGGAGTCTGAAGCCACCAGCATGAGATAGTCAAATCTGATTCCGCTTCGGATGAATACCTTCTTCACTCCCGGCACTGCAGATATGGCAAAAAGGATATCAATGTATCTCTGATGGCTGTCACGGACATTTGGACAAGGCTTGGGGAACATGCACTGTCTGTCAGGACAAGGGCCGGACTTCAGCTGCTTTTCGCAGGCTGGAGCCTGAAAGTTCGCTGTCGGTCCTCCGACATCGTGAATATATCCCTTGAAATCAGGATGTGCTGTCATGGACCTGGCTTCTTTCACCATCGAATCAATGCTTCTGGTCTGGATGATTCTTCCCTGATGGCTGGTGATGGCACAAAACGAGCAGCCTCCGAAGCATCCTCTGTTGCTTGTAATGCTGAACTGAACTTCCTTGAGTCCCGGAACACCGCCTTGGCTTTCATAGCATGGATGGGCAAGCCTGTTGAATGGCAGTTCGTAAAGCGAATCAAACTCTTCAGTGGAGAGCGGTCTGGCAGGAGGATTTCTAAGCACAATCCTATCTCCGGATATCTGAGCCAGCCTGGTTGGTGAAAATGGATTCTCATTCTCCATTTCCATCTGAAATGCCAAGGCATAATCGTGCAGGCTTTCTTCTGTTGGAGTATTGCTGATTCTGTCACGGTCCGAGACGGACTCGAAGCTTGGAAGATACTTGACTTGGCTGCCAAGGCTGTCCTTTTGCTTTATCGGGGCAGAGAACAAAGTGCCAGGAATGTCGCAAAGTGAAGATATCGACTCGCCGTTTTTAAGCCTGTCTGCGATTTCAACAGTCTGAAGTTCACCCATGCCATAGACAAGAAGGTCAGCCTTGCAGTCTAGAAGGACGCTTCTTCTAACCATATTGCTCCAGACGTCATAGTGACCGAATTTCCGAAGGGAGGCTTCTATTCCACCGACGATGATCGGCACATTTTTGAAGACGTGCCTGGCACGGGAACAATATGCAATAAGTGCTCTGTCCGGTCTGAGCCCGGCTTTTCCACCGGGACTGTATTTATCGGTGCTTCTCCGTTTCAGGTTTGCAGTGTAATGGGTAACCATCGAATCGACGTTTCCAGAACTGACCATGCAGCAAAGCCTCGGCTTGCCAAGCTTGCTGAAGTCATCATCGCAATCCCATCTTGGCTGGGCAATGATTCCAACTGTGAATCCCTTGCTCTGAAGCAGCCTGCCAAGAAGTGCTGCGGCAAATGAGGGATGGTCCACATATGCGTCGCCTGTGACGAAAATCACATCGAGCTGCTTGATTCCCATCTTATCCATTTCCTGTCGAGAGGTCGGCAGAAACGGCACCGGTTTCCATTTATTCATGCCAAGATGTTAAAGGAAAGGGGTGCTTTTGTAAACTCTGGGACAATGCTCCAATCGAATAAGGAAGACGCGGAGCTATTGATTGCGATTAATGATTCTTGGCTTTTTCTGCAAAAGCTCAGCAAAAATGCAGACTCTCGTACTTATATATAGAGAACGGAGGAAGCCAGATTCACAGTTGCTGCGTTGCAGGTCCTGGGAATCAGATTACACCTCCATTGTTCTCAGGAAGTGCATATGAATAACTTGAATTCAGTCCTTTTGGAAGGAAATCTCACCCGTGACCCTGAAGTGGTACAGTTAGCGGAAGGGACGACAATGACACGTTTTTCGATTGGTGTGAATCGCTATTACATGAACCGCTTCAAGGAATACGTTTCCGAAGCCTCTTTCTTCGTCATTATC
>JAAYFO010000167.1 GCA_012728215.1 Spirochaetales bacterium
ATGGTCTGAACTGGAATATTAGCCTCGATTATGACAAATTCAGCTTGATTGAGGATTTCAATATTTCTTTCAATGTAGTCAGATGAAATTCCCTCCAGAATCGACATGTCGTTTACTGCAAGCCTCATCTCTCCATGATCATCTGAAATGAACAGATAAATTCCAGAACGTGAATTGCTCTGAATGATGGAATATGACAGATCCAGTTTGTCCTTCATCTCATCTTGGAGCAGCTCACCGAATGAATCATCGCCCAAAGCAGTGATCATCTTCACAGGGACACCCATCGAAGCGAGGTTCATTGCAATGTTGTGACCAACGCCTCCAGCACACATCTCCACTGAACCTGGATTGGAATCGCCCATGAGAATCTCGGCGGATGAGAATCCTCCAATGTCACAATTAGTCCCACCTATGACAACTACATATCTTTCCTTCATGCCAGTTCCAATGCCAGATGAATCATATTCGTATATGCTGTCTGGCGAGCAATTGAGGAGTCGGATTCAAAATTGCCATACATGAGATCGCTGATAGTCACAACTGACAAAGCCCTCACTCCATGAAATGCAGCAAGCGTGTACAGTTCACAAGTCTCCATCTCTACGGCGCAGACCCCATACTCCTTCATGAGTTCACACTTCCTGGTACCTTTTTCATCATAGAACTGATCACTTGAGAAGACACTGCCTATTGAAAAATCCATGCCTAGCTGAGCTGCCCTGGCACTTGCCTGAGAAAGAAGGTCAAACGATGCGACAGGGGCAAACTGAAGCGAACCGAACCTTTGACTGTTGATTCCACCATCCGAACATGCCGCCTGAGCAAGCACCACGTGACCCAAAGGATACTTCTCACTTGTCGATCCTGCTGTCCCGACCCTGATCAGATTCTTGGCTCCATGATAGCGGATGAGTTCATTGGCGTAAATTGAAATGGAAGGACCGCCCATGCCAGTTCCCTGCACTGATACCGGAATTCCATTATAGGTACCAGTGAAGCCATACATTCCCCTGACTTCAGAATAACAGACTATTTCATCAAGGAAATTCTCTGCGATGAATTTTGCCCGCAGTGGATCTCCAGGAAGAAGAACGGTCGATGCGACCTGCCCTTCCTTAGCAGCAATATGAATACTCATAAGGCAACACTCCTAACTACAAATCATAATACTGCATAATCAGGAAATTTTCAAATGCAAAAAACTCTGCTCAGTGAAGATCAAGAAAAAATCAGAAATTCAATTCTCTACTTAAGGAACATTCTGAGCATCTTGAAGTTTCTTGCCGTGTAAGGATGATAACGCATTGGAAGATCAATCCAGCAAGCCTTCTTCATAATGCTCTTGTAATGGGTGAAGGTATCGAAACTCAGCTTTCCATGATAGCTTCCCATACCACTGTTTCCAACACCGCCAAATCCCATATGAGGAGTGCTCAGATGAATGATAGTGTCATTTATGCAGCCACCTCCATAGGAACAGGTCTGAAGCACCTTCTTCTCGACTTCTTTGTCTTTGGTGAACAGATAAAGAGCAAGTGGCTTAGGACGTCTGCTTATTTCTGCCAAGGCATCATTAAGATCGGAATATTCTATGAACGGCATGATAGGTCCGAATATCTCCTCCTGCATTGCAGGGGATTCGAATGTGACTCCGTCCAGCACTGTAGGCTCAATGAAACGAGTCTGGGAATCACCTTTTCCGCCGAATACCACCTTAGCCCCATCCATCAGGGACATGACACGCTCAAAGTGCTTGTCGTTCACAATGACAGGCATGTTGTGATAATCGCCATCAGGGAAGAACTGTCTGATGGCATCGATGAACAATGGCAGAAACTCATCCTTCACATTCTTGTCAATCATCACATAATCAGGAGCAACACATGTCTGACCGGCATTGAGATACTTTCCGAATGCAAGCCTTCTTGCAGCCAGCTTGAGATCTGCATTACGCTCGATGATCACCGGGCTCTTTCCACCAAGCTCCAGACTTATTGGAGTAAGGTTTTTTGAAGCCTTCTCCATCACAAGATGCCCTACAGCAGGACTTCCCGTGAAGAATATGTAATCGAACTTCTGATCCAGCAGCTCATTGTTCTCAGCTCTGCCCCCTTGGACCACAGTTATGTACTCAGCAGGGAATGTCTCCTCGATAATTTCTGCCATTGCCTGAGACACATTGGGAACATATGCGGATGGCTTGAGAACTGCGGTATTGCCACCTGCGATTGCCCCGCAAAGAGGCTCCAGGCAGAGCTGGACAGGATAATTCCACGGTGCCATTATCAAAGTCACTCCATATGGCTCAGGGTAGATGAAGCTCTTTCCTGCAAACTGAGCCATCGGGGTAGGAACCTTCTTGCATTTCATCCATTTCTTAAGATGCTTTATTGCAAATCCCAGGTCATCCAAAGCCATACCCAATTCTGTCATGTAGCTTTCAAAATGAGACTTCCTCAGATCCTTCTCCAATGCATCACAAATCTTGCCTTCATTTCTTTCCAAAGCTTTCTTCAGCTTCACCAGCGCATTCAGACGAAATTCATAGCTTCTGGTCTTTTCAGTGAAGAAGAACCTTCTCTGCTCTTCCACCAGCTTTGCAATTGAAACACCTTTCTGGTCCATATCAGATCATCTCCTTGTCATCAAACTCTTTTATGAATCCCTTTCAGATTCTCTATAACTATCCCGAATTCTTCGAAATCAGGGAAATTGCTTCTCGAAATCTCCAGCCTTTCCCTTGATATAAGTATATCAGGAAGCAATCCAAAGAAACCATATGCGATTCCATATTTCAGATACATTTCGCAATCCATATCTTCAGAAGGCGAACTGGACAAAGCCAGCGAGGCACAGTACTGATAGGCGGTCATGATCAGATGAAGAGACACAGTCACGGAAATCTTGCCGGAACGTTCCATCAGGTTTGCCACTTCAACCGGAATAAATGCAGAGGATACATTTCTTGAGCCGAATCTAAGCTTGGCTTTTGGGATAAGACTATCATATATATACGAAGTAAGTGCATTAGAGAAATCTGATACCTGTCTCAGTCTTTCTGCACCATAATTCATGTTAAGCTGCTGGCGTTTGATTTCGATGTACTCGGTCAAGCTCTTGTCACTTTCACGGATCATCCGCACCATCTTTTCAGGAGAAAGGTCCTGCATGAACAGGGACTTGAGAATCATCGAATCAATATCCAAGGCAACAGCTTCAGTCAGGCTCTTCTGATAAGCACAAAACGCATCCAATGTATGACCGAAGCTAAGCCCATCATCCATCCTCATCTTGACCAGTCTGAGAATATCGCAATCCACCTCATCAATCAGGCCATTCTCGATTCTGATGACATCGTTATCGGCAAGAGTCTGGATTTTTTCCTTTTCTATGCCGAATTGATGAGATGCCTTCTCCACCGAAATTGAATTGCCCTTCCGTTTGGGATTGTATTTGTAGATGGCATCCATAAGGTCCAAATCCAAATCGGCACCACCGTTCACCTGAAGAATCTGCCGAATATAGGAAAGAGGATAAAAGCGTTTCTTCTGAAGAGTCCTGATTAGATTTATTCTTTCAATGGCCGACTCATCATACCACGCCATGTTCACACTGGTCTTGCATGCGATATCCACAAGCCCCTGCGAAACATAATACTTGATTGTCGTGCAACTCTCTCCCGTGGCTTTCGCCAGTTCACTGATCTTCAGCAACCCGTTTCTGTTTTTCAATCTTGAATCCTTGGAAACGGCAGGCATTTCTGCCTGCCGAAAGAACATGCTATTTGCATTCCAATACGATTTTTATCAGTTCAGGAGGATTTTCTATCATGACTTTGAAAGCCTTCTTGTAGTCATCCAGCTTGAACCTATGGGTTATGAATCCTTCGGTCCTGTACTTTCCATCTCTGATAAGCTCCTGGGCATAGTCAAACGTCGTGATGTCACGTCCATCAACATGCTCCATGCCGTGTGCGTCAATTCCAACAATGTTGAGTTCCTGCCACCATATCGGCGTCTCATCATACTCGGTCGGACACATATGGTGACCGACTTTCACAAGAGTGCCTCTGGAGTGCAGCCATCTAAGGCAGTTCTGGAAAGCCCATTTGGAACCCACACAGTCATAGATGACATCGAAACCTCCCATCATCATCTTGTTGTGGAACATTCCCTCATAGACCTTGGCATCCGTTGCCTTTGCTATTGCAAAATAAGGCTCTCCCTTGATGATCTCATCAGCGCCAAGCTTCAGAGCAAACTCCTGTTTTGATGGAATCCGTTCCATCACATAGATTCTGCACTTTGGCTGAATGATCTTCAGGCACTGGATTATTCCAAGTCCAATTGTTCCGGCACCAAGAACCATGACCTTCTCTCCAGGTTTTGGAGTGTGTCGAAGCACCGCATGAAGAGACACCGCCGTAGGCTCAATCAATGTCGCCTGATCATCGTCCAGCTCGTCGAACACCTTGCAAAGCTGATGTTCAGGTGCAAGATAATAATCACCGAATCCTGCTCCTGTCATTGGAAGGGAAAGTGGAGACTTTTCTCCGTAGTTCTCACACAGACAGTAATCACCCTGTGCGCACTCTGGACAAAGCGGCCTGATATCCTTGTTGCCACAGCATGACATGTACTCCATCAGTGTCACTCTGTCCCCGACCTTGAACTTGGTCACTTCCTTTCCGACCTCTTCAACCACTCCAATGGTTTCGTGGCCAAGGAAAGTCACTTCGCTGCCAGGCATCGGCTCAAGTGCAATGCTGGTTCCCGGAGTACTCTTGAAGAAGCTCAGATCCGTTCCGCAGACACCTGCCTGAATGTTTCTGACCTTCACCCATGAAGGAGAAGGAAGCTTAGGATCAGGAAGTCGTCTATCGTACTTGACGGCATTGAGTCCAGAAAAAAGCAAGCCCTTGAAATACTTGGCATTAAGCTTAGTAAGAAGAATCTTCAAAATATTCTTCTCATAATAAATTGTTTTCATTTACCGCTCCTATGTAAGCATCGCCTGAAGCACCGCCATCAAGTCATTAAGCTGGCAGGCATATTCCGGTGAGCCGATTGTCTCCACACAATGCTTTTCGACGCCTTCCACAAAAGCCACCTCCTTGCCCAGTACCTTCAATGCGCCATCCACACTGAAGAAATGGAACAGAACGAACGGAGTCCTTCTTTCGTAGATACCATGACCGCTCTTGGTCTTTCCTCCCTTAACCCGCAGATAACAGGCCACGTTGGTCTTGGCATAAGGCTCAACTATGAACTGATATATTCTATCAGGCTGATGGGTTGTCCAGTTCACCATATCGGGAACGCCTTCCTTGTTATAAACAGAAAGCGCCCTGGTAATCATGTACAAGGACAGCTTGACCTTAAGAGTCTTCTGTTCCTCAGTCTTCGGTTTGGAACCCGGCATCATCAGCTTCAGTCCCAGAAGAAGAGAGAACACCTTGACCAAAAGACCAAGACTCTTGAATTTCATTCCGGGCAGTGCCATCCCACCTCGGAACATTGTATTCATCTTATCTATGGTCTTGAACGTAAGTCTGACATCAGGATCCTCAGCTTCCCCCTGCACGATCTCCACTTTTCCATGATCGAAAATCAAATGACAAGCCATCAGCCTCTCATTGTCAAAAGCCCCTATCTGAACTGTCGCATGGACATCCTGAAAGGACTTGTGCAATTTCGGGTCATCATCAAGGAGGACCTGCATCACTGGAAACACTGCCTTGAAAAAAAGCGTTGCCGCCAGCAGATCTTCTTTTGTCGCTCCCATAATGTTCCTCCTATTCGTCTTCCCAGTTCTCATCGGCTTCAAATTCCAGTCCCATCATCTGACGCACCTTGTCTATAATTCCATCAGCATCGAAGCCATAGTAGCTGTACAGGTCTTCAGCATAGCCAATTTCAGAGAAGCAATCCTGCATCCCATGCTTTCTGAACACGCAGCCCTTGCCACTTTCCGCAATGACGGAGCCAACTGCATCGCCAAGGCCTCCAATCACGTTGTGCTCTTCGATTGTCAGAATTCTTCTGGTCTCCGTGACAGCCTTCATGATGGCATCCTTGTCTATAGGCTTGATGGTATGCATGTTGATGACACGCACGCTCAACCCATCCTGCTCTTCCAGCTGCTTGGCGGCAAGAACACTCTGAAGCACTGCTATTCCACAGCAGATTATCGTGAGGTCCTTTCCTTCGCGCATCTCTACTGCCTTGCCAATCTTGAAGTCATAGCTTTCATCCTTGTAGCAAGGTGGTTCAAAGCCACGTCCGATCCTGATATACACCGGTCCTGGGATATCCATGCATGCACGTACCGCACGGCTGGTTTCAATTCCATCAGCTGGAGCTATCACAGTCATGTTAGCCATGCTTCTCATGATGGCCAGATCCTCTGTGCAGTGATGCGTTGTTCCAGCATGCCCGAACGAGATTCCTGCATGTGTGGCAATGATCTTGACTGGAAGATTCTGATAGCAAATATCAGTTCTTACCTGCTCGCAGGCTCTCATAGATGCAAAAGCAGCCATGGTCGAGGCAAATGGAATCAACCCCGTCTTAGCCAGACCGGCGGCTGCTCCGAACATATCCTGTTCTGCAATTCCAACATTGAAGAATCTATCTGGGAATGCTTTGGCAAAATGAATCATAGCCGTCGTCTTCTCAAGATCTGCAGTAAGACCGACTATCTTGTCATTCGTCTTTGCCAGTTCTGCAAGTGTTCTTCCATAAATCTCCCGTGGAGTCATCGTGGCACTGTCGTAGCAGTTCCATGTCGTTCCTGTTACTGTAGACATCTTACGGCCTCCTCATATTCCTTCATGATTGAATCCTTGGATTTCTGGCATAACTCTGAATCAGCTGCTGCATAATGCCACTTCACGTTTCCTTCCATGAAATCAACACCCTTTCCCTTTACCGTATCAGCCAAGATCATCGTCGGGACAGTCATCTTCCAGGCCCTAGACAGTGCATCATCGACTTGAGCTATGTCATTTCCATTGATCTGCAGGACTTCAAATCCAAACGCCTTCCACTTATCGGCAAAAGGTTCCAATGCCATCACATCCTCGGTGTCTCCATCGATCATGAAATGGTTCCGGTCAACGATTGGAATGACGTTGGTCAGCTTGAAATTGCTTATTGCCATTGCGGCTTCCCAGACAGAACCTTCACAGCATTCCCCATCACCCATGAGACAGACAGTCTTGAAGCCTTTCTTCTGGTATCTTGCGCCCAGTCCCATGCCTAGAGCCATTGGAAGTCCATGTCCCAGCGATCCAGCAGAAGCATCACATCCTATGACCTTGTTTGTATCAGGATGCATGGCGAAAGGACTCTTGAAATGGTTGAAGCTCTGCAGCTCATCTTCAGGAAAGTATCCTTTCATTGCCAATGCAGGTATGAATCCTGCGGCGGCATGTCCCTTTGACAGCACGAATCGGTCCCTGTCCTCCCATTTAGGATTTCTGGGATCAATGTTCAGATACTTGAAATAAAGCATCACCAGAATCTCGACTATGCTCAGCGATCCGCCAATATGGGCACCGCCGGACCAAGTCATTACATCCACGATCTTCAGCCGCAGTTCTTTCGCCAGCTCCAGATATCGTGCCAACTCCTTCTTGTCCATGATTTTCCTCCGTTTTTCAAAAGTAGCTAGTATTACTATCTACTTTTACAGAATAGCACACTTTATCCACCAGTCAAGCTTTGCAGCCTGCTTCAAACAGCATATGCGGCAAATCTCTTCATGAAAAAAAACTATCCATTGCCATGCATTCTGTGTATAATAATCAAACATGAATCATCGCACTCCTCTTTTGAATTATCTTGACTCCTTCATCCATGGATCTGTCGTCAGCTTGACCGGCAGCGGCGGCAAGACATCTCTGCTGAAGAAGCTTGGGGCATATGAAAGGAGCCTGGG
>JAAYFO010000168.1 GCA_012728215.1 Spirochaetales bacterium
ACTATAATAACACACCTTCATTTTGCAGACAAATGAAACTGAGGTTATATATTGCTGAATGTATGCAGAAACCAGCATTTCCCCACTTGGTGAAGCAATGCTGGCCGATGATCATTGTCTGATGTTCATCAATATGAAAACTAAGTGAATCAGAAAAGGTTATTCCAATCAACCTCGCAAGGGGCGACAGCAACACCGAATGATGCTGTGACTGCAGATGTGCTGTGAGTCAGATCGTTTGTGATGCCAAATGAACCAGTGACCTTGAAGCTCTTCTGCAAAGCGTAGGCAGCGCCGATGCTGATTTTCAGAGCTTTGGTCACAGGGTCTGTGAGCTTCATCGTCTTCAGGCCTCTTGTAAAGTAATCAGCGTTGTCTCCGTAAGGGTCATCAATATGATAGGCACCACGCATGATGAGCTCTGCAGAAACCTTGGCCTCAAGAGGATTGCCATCATACTGAGCATAAACCCTGTGCACCAGCGTGTTGGGTCCGTACTTGAAGCCGAGGTAGAATGCGTCCTCGTCATAGCAGTAACCGTCACCTGTGAGACTGATGAACTGGAATGGAACTACGAACTTTCCTTCGACATCCTTCCTGTTGTACATGAAAGTCGAACAGTAGAAGAACTCATATCCGATGTTCAATCCTGTCTTCTTCTGGAATGTCTCATCCCTTAGAACATAGTCGGAGTATTCAAGCTCTCTGGACTTGAAATCCTCTCCATCAAGGCAGTTGAACTCGAGGCCTGCGGTGAATCCCATTGCCTGCGGCTTATTGCTGAGTCCGTAAGCCTGACTGATCTCATGTGGTAGGTCGAAGTCATCCATTGTGAAGGTTCCGAAAGCCCGGACTGGTCCTATCGTGCCTTCCAATGCAACGTTCAGCATGACGTTTGAGTAATCGTCCTGATAGTTGTTGTGCCATAGTCCGAATGGTGTGAAATCAACAAGGGACGGTTCCTTGCCATAGATCATGTTCAGCTCAGCGATGGAAATTCTGAAATTGCTGTTCTGAAATCCTACTCTATGAGCAAATGTCGATTTTGGCTTGAGGTCTTTTTCATAATCCATGAACAGCTTGTAGGCGATTGCTGTGAAGTCATACCAGAGGCTCCAGCCTTTTGCCATGGGAACCGTGTACCTTATCACTGCATTGTCGAGATAAGGCTGTGAATCAGAAAGGGCCATGTCGTAGGTCGACGGACCCCATTTAATCTGCCTGCGGCCGATAGATGAATAGAAATTGCCGTCATTTGAAGTGAAATCAACATATCCGACTCTTGGGAAGTTGAGATCGATCATTGCACCGACGAACGGAATATTGGACATTATCTTTCCATCATCCTTGAGGATCTGAAGAGCATCCTGTCTTATGTCAAGGATGAACACCATGTTGACATTCTTGGTCTTCACTTCCATTCCAAGGTCCAGAAAACTGGGATTTGCATATAACTTATGCCAGTAATCCTGACGGGTCTCCCACCATGATGAGGACAGATTCCAGTCAAGCTTGCCAGCGGAACTAGGAAGTGCAGCGGGAGAATTGTCAAATGTGAAGTAGGGCTTCACGTTGACGACTCCGATCACCTGTGCGAAAAGTGTCGCAGAACACAGCAGCAAGCAGACTGCCAATAACAATGCTTTTTTCATTATTTCCTCCATATATCCTGATATCCTAACGGATGAATCTCATATCGATGCTGTGATGCTCAACGACAGCTGAAGATCGCTCCTGCCGTCAGAATAGCTTCTCGCTGCCTTGGTGTAATTCCAGATTCTGATCCAATCAAGCTCGACTGAGCATTTGGTTCCCGGCCATCTGAAGAATCCTTCCATGCTCGTTTCGAATTTTGAACTTAATGCAAGGGCTCTGGTAGTGACATCGCCCGATGGGGATTTCTCCTGATAGTTTGCTTCATTTTCATTAATGTTGCCGGCATTATGGCTCTTGTAGAGGTTCATCTGTCCATGTTCAAGCCATAATGCGGAGACAGAAGCCTTGAGCAAGGATGGCATGGAGAAGCTTGTTCCAATCTTGTATGATACGGTATCGCCACCGAATTGGAATCCTATGTATTCGAAGAATGGTATGTGACCGGAATATACGGCTGTGTCAAGGGGATCCTGATGATAGTAACGGCTGACTTTGATGAAGTCGACTCCATCTCGGCGATAGAGAAGGGGTGTGGTGTAGACGAATTCAACGTAGCTTTCGAACATTCCGCCCAAGGCTGTCGCTGTATGCTCGATTCCGGCAATCCATCCAGATGAATCGCTTTGTTCATCCCCTTCGTTAGGGGCTCGTGCCTGGTCCATGGCAAACTGCAAGTAGATGCCAAGACCCTTGAGGATCTGGGCATTGAGTTCAATATATGCCAAAGCGTTGAACATCTTCCTGTTGTTGAGGTTGTGAAAGATGAAGGCAGGGTTGAGAAACTGAAGGTCGAATACACTGTATCTGTACATGACGTTCTCACTTATCTTCAGGCTGACTCTATCGAATATGCGGAAGTCAAGTGTATGAATCATCATCATCCGTGCTTCATCGGTCATGTCTTCAGAGTTGGAAGTCAAAGTATTGAAGAACATGAGAATCCAGTCATAGCGAAATCCATCGATGAATACTGAAAGTCTGGAGAAGTCGTTGTAGTCTGAGTAATCGTCAACAAGAAGATTGCCAGTATGTGCATCTCCTATCTTCAGCTTGTCTCTGTTCAATGACAGGTTCCAGTTTTTTCCTCCGAAGGAGAAAATTGCACGCTTTGGCCATATGAAGCTGAAGTCATGGGTGTCGGTGAAGAAATTGGACACAAAAGGAGAACCGAAGAAATATGATCTTGAAACAAAATGTGCAGTGTCAGAGAGCTTGTAGCTTCCAACATACCCGTCGGCAGATATGCGTTGCGAGCCTTTGTAGGTTTCAAAAGCATCAAGATGCGATGCTCGCCCGAACTGATAGTTCGCATCGAAGGAAGTATAGAAGAAGTCACTGGCTGTGAAATCAAATCCGAAGTGCATCAGCGGCTTCCTCTGGCTGTATCCTCTGATCCAGTCTGATTCCAGGAAGAATTCACTGCTGTTTGCGTGTGCATACATTTCATATGTGAAATCGGCATTTGCAGATATCCCGAATTCCTTGATTGTCCATCTGGTATGTTCATCAATGATCTGGCTTGCTCTGGCGTATATCATGTCAGCTGTTTCATTCAGTTCAAAGCGGTTGACCTTTGAAAGCAGAAGCCGTGCTTCACTTTCGGACCAGGGACGATTTGTCGATGGCTTTCCTAACGATGAAAGCGAATACAAGGCATCCATGCAGTCATATATTTCTGAATCAGCAGGGATGAACCTTGCGTTGACACAATCTGCGCATA
>JAAYFO010000169.1 GCA_012728215.1 Spirochaetales bacterium
CCCCTGCAATGCTGTTTCAGTGTAAGATGCTTGCGTCCCATGTTTTCCTCTGTATCTCTATGATTTGTTGTGAAACCAATAGTAGCACAGGAATCATGGGACTTCATATTTCTCTCCTCCTTCTGGTTGTTTTCAAGTGGATATTTTACATTACTGCTCGCGAATGGAGAATTTGGCAATGGTACCACTAGACACGAACCATAACAATAACTAAAATAGTTCGTGCTTGATTGACCATTAGCAATGAGACCATAGCTCAGCTGGATAGAGCATCAGATTGCGGATCTGAGGGTCGGAGGTTCGAATCCTCTTGGTCTCGTCTGGAGAGATGTCCGAGCGGTCGAAGGAGACGGACTCGAAATCCGTTGTACGGCTCGTCCGTACCGTGGGTTCGAATCCCACTCTCTCCGTAGTCAGTGGTCATAGGCAAAAGCGCATCTGGAGAGATGTCCGAGTGGTCGAAGGTGCACGATTGGAAGTCGTGTAAGCTCAAAAGGCTTCGAGGGTTCGAATCCCTCTCTCTCCGTTTCGGAGACAGATTCTGTGCAATCGGCGCCACCCAAATCCGTCAGGGTCGGAAGACAGCAGCGGTAAGTGGTCAGTCGATGTGACGCAGGTGATTTGTCTCCGTTTTTTTTCTAATGCCGGTGAGGTTCACGTCTGTTCCCTATTATGATATAATTGCCTCAGGAGTTTTTCATGGCCTATGAAGTAACAGCAACAAGGAAGCGACCTCAGCAATTCGAGACACTTGCAGGGCAGGAGTTCGTCGCCTCCACATTGACCAATGCCATAACACAGGGGCATATCGCCCATGCATATCTTTTCTCAGGGCCAAGAGGAGTCGGAAAGACCACTACCGCCAGATTGCTGGCAAAAGCTATTAACTGCGAGAAAGGCCCTTCTGCACATCCTTGCCAAACCTGTTCCAACTGCATTGAGATCACCCGTGGATGCAGCCCTGATGTGATAGAAATCGATGGAGCAAGCAACACTTCGGTTAATGACGTCAGGAACATCAAGGATGAGATTTCCTTCCCTCCTCAGCATTCAAAGTACAAGATATACATTATTGACGAAGTCCATATGCTGTCCAACAGTGCCTTCAACGCCTTGCTCAAGACAATAGAAGAGCCGCCGGAATATGTAATCTTCATCTTTGCCACCACCGAGACACAGAAGGTTCCTGCCACAATACGTTCCCGCTGCCAGCAGTTCAATTTCCAGCTGCTTGATATTGAGACAATCAAGAAGCTTCTTCAGCAAACCTGCGATGAAATCAATGTAAAGGCTGAAGACCAGGCACTATTCTGGATTGCAAAGGAAGCCACAGGCTCAATGAGAGATGCCTATACCCTATTCGACCAGGTGGTGTCCTTCTCAAACGGTGAAATAACATTGGACAAGATCAGGTCCAAGCTTGGCCTCATCGGAATCGAAAGCCTCAATGAAATCATGATTCATATGATCCATGGCGAAAAGGACAAGGCCATTGCATCTACTCTCCAGCTTCTTTCAAGAGGTGTGAGCGTAGAGCAGTGCATAAAGGACTTCGCTGACTACTTCCGTGTACTTCTTCTCATAAGAAAAGGCATAGCAAGTGAGTCAATCCTGGGAGAGCAGGTTTCTGCATTCCCTGCTGAGATCCGGGCTGTCTACACCGAGGAGCAGTTGGAAACCGCACTTGGCATGTTCCTTCAGCTGTTCCGTGACATCCGCTATTCGCTGAACCCACGATTTGAACTTGAATTGGCAATCAGTCGTCTCAACACTCTTCGCTATCTTGCTTCCAGCACGATAGTGATGGAGCAGCTGGCAAGACTGAAGAACGATCTTGTCCAAGGCAAGCTGACACCTTGCAACTCTCAGCTGAAGAATCTTCCGGATCTCGATCCAGAATCACTTCCCCTGCAGCAATCTCAGCTTGTGGTCAGAATCAAGGAGACAATCAATCCTGTGGAAAACAAGGTCAGGCATGAACCCGTTGTCGATGAGACACCGCCTGTTTCAAGCCAACAGCCTTCAGCCGAACCCAGCAGGACTCCCGCTCGAAAGGAACAGATAGTCAGTCCTTCTGCCATAGAATTACCGAAGCTGATCGCATATGCAGAAAACCACGACCCATCACTGCTTACAATCATCAAGCAGATCAGGGATGTGAAAAATCAGAACAATGCCGCAATTCTTGTCTTTGCTACAGCTTTTGCAGGACAAAATGCAGAAAACAACATTGATTCAATTCAGAAAATCATAAAGGATGCAGTAGGATTCGATGGTACAGTGCTCATCAAAGTCGAAAAGGAAAACTCTCATGGATCTTCGACTGACGACAAGCCAAATGAAGATCCGACTGCCAATTTGATATGCTCGATGTTTGGAGGAATAGAGGAATGAATCCTTTTGAAATGATGAAGAACCTTCCGGGAATCAACCAGAAGGCACAGGAAATGCAGGAAAAGATGAAGGCGATTTCTGTCACAGGAAGTTCCGGTGCCGACATGGTTCAGGTCACAATGAACGGAAACATGGAAGTCACAGAAGTGAAGATAGATCCGGTGATCTTCAAGCCTGAACAGGCTCAGACCGTCGAAGTTCTGCTTGCATCGGCAGTCAACAGTGCCATCTCCGAAGTCAAGGCAAAATCAATGGAGCTAGCTCGATCCAGTCTTGCAGGAATTCCAATTCCTGGAATGTTCAGCTAGGAGAATAAATGAGCGCAATTGACGATCTTGCCAGAAGTCTGTCACGGCTTCCGGGAATTGGACCCAAGACAGCATCCCGACTTGCTTATCACATGGTGCGAAGAGATGGAAATCTGAACATCGACCTTGGAGAACGAATAGCAGGCATAAAGGATAAGATATTTCCATGCAGCATATGTGGAAGCTACACAGAAACTGACCCCTGCCCATATTGCAGTGACCAGACCCGCGACAGCTCCCTGCTCTGCATAGTGGAACAGCCTCAGGATGTAGTGACCATCGCCTCAAGCGGTGTGTACAACGGACTGTTTCATGTTCTTGGGGGTGCGATAAACCCGCTGGAAGGCATAGGGCCTGACCAGCTTTCATTCTCGTCCCTTCGAAAACGCGTGGAGAAAGGATCGTTTACTGAAATCATCATTGCAACCAATCCTACAGACGAAGGCGATACCACTGCTTTGTTCATCAAGAGTCTGTTCTCAGATATACCAAATCTGACAATTTCACGCCTTGCATCAGGACTGCCAATTGGAGGAGACCTGGAATATGCCGACAGACTCACTCTGGCACGTTCGATGAGAGGAAGAACCAGTTTCAAATAGAAAGCTTACTTGATTCCGCGTTGCTTTCGGATGTCCTGATAAGCGGCGTTGATTTCCTTGAATTTCTCGGTGGCAAACTTGGAGAACTCCTCAGGAAGTCCCTTTGAGGCAACCATGTCAGGATGGTATTCTATGCTGAGCTTGTGATAGGCCTTCTTGATTTCATCATCCGAGGCATCAGGTGATACACCTAACACATCATAGCTGTGATCTGTGTCATTCTGTCTGGTCTGGGTGCTCTGCTGATACTGCTGCTGATATCCATATGAATAGCCGGAGGCAGAACTTCTGAACTGATACTGACGCTTGAAGCTGTTCATGGTGAAGAATGAAAAACGGAAGATCATTCCAGCCTGGTTGATCAGAATCTCCTCAGACTGTGTCATATTCCCATCTGCCATCGAAACCTGGAACATGATGTGCATCATGGTCATGAGCATGTTGGTGTCTCCACCAAAATAGCTGAAGAACTGCTTTGCAAAACTCTCAAACGAGTATTGGCTTCTTGTAGCTTCGTCGAAGATGTTATGTGCCAGCTGTGCAGACTGCGGATTTGAGTTCATGTTCTCACTGATGAACTTGTCCACACGTTCCTTGGACTTCATGTTCATCGAGCCATCTGCGGTGCATAGCTTTGCAAGCATGGAGAAGACGCTTACGAAATAAATCATCTGGCGCTTCTCGCCCTCAGTAGCGGTTTCTCCTCCGTAATACTTGCTTTGTGGTCTGGTCTTGCTTTCGTTGGGTGAAGGAGATGCCATCTCCATGCTTCTGTCGAACATATGCCCAACGGAAGCTCCGGCAATCAGCCCAAGCGGACCACCGAATGCAAATCCCAAAGCTCCACCAATTATCTTACCTAACCAGCTCATTACAGTTTATCTATCAGCATCGAGCATTTTCCACTCGGAATCGGAAGTGTCTTCTTCTTGGACTCGTTAAGAATCTCAATAGTGAAGTAGTATAGTTTCTCACTTTCAAGTCTTATCTCCCAGCCTCTTGCATTTCGAGCAGCCTGAATGGTTATCAAGTTCTTTTTAAGCGACAAGTCGGAGATTCCCATTGTTTCAAGGTTCGGCACAGTCCAGTACACGGTCTTTCTGGGAAGAGAAATATCAAACCCGATGATGTTCTCGATCATCAATGTGATTGACACAATGCATATGCCAGACATCAGACGGCGGCGAGGGAAGTTGAGCTCCTCCTGATATGCCGGTGCGCCTTCGCGATAAGGAAGGAATGCTTCCCATATCTCTCCTGTCTTTCCTTCCTCTGGGCTCAATGTGTCGAGGATGAAATACAGATTGCGGATTGCGGCTTCACGGGCAAAGATGAACTCTCCATATTTCTCCAGGCCTTTGATGACCATATATGTATAGAAAGGTATTACAGAACCACAGTATCCGTTTCCATTCTCAGAGAAGTATGGTGAATTCACCGGAATGCATGGGAATGGATTGTCTGTTCCAAAACTTTCAGGATCCTTGAGCATTCCTATAAGGTACGAAGCTCTCTCATCATTGGGGATTTCTGCAAGCATCGTCCAGAAGCCACCGATATGAACTATGTCCAATCTTTCAGACTTGCTGTTCAGGTCGAAATAGAAATGGCGTTCAGGGTCCCACATCAGATTGCTGATTCTGGTCTTGTATGAAAAATACATTCTCTTGAATCTAAAACTCAGTTCCTTGTCATTGAGAATATCTCCAATCATCGACATATAAAACGCATTCAACGCCATCATTGAGTTGAAGTCCACCGGATAATAAGCGCCTTCACGGGGAACATTTCCTGTGTGGCAAGCTTCAAGAGGAACATGGCAAAGTCCAGATTCATCCTGAAAAGTATCAACAACCCACTGGAAGTACTTTTCCAGAACAGGGACACATTCCTTCAGTCGTTTCTTGTTTCCACCCTTATGGTAGAACATATATTCAATGAACGCAAAAAGTGGAATGGTGACGCCTTCTGGATTGGCATCAGTCATGACAGGAGTACCATCGACGACACTGTATTCACTTCTGATCGCTCCGTTTTCTTCCTGCTTGGAATAGAAGAAATCGACCATGGAATAAGGCGAGTACTGAAGATTGCTGTAATTAAGAAATAGTGAACAAATACACGCGTCAAACTGATGGAAGTATTTCTGATCAGGATAAGAAAGATAGGAGCCCTGAAAACCATTCTCCGGAGTTCCGGAAGTCCACTGCTCCTCGATCCTTACCCAAGACCGGTCGTATAGATCAACGAAATCCTGATCATAAAAAGTAATAGATGGTATAGCCTCGCGATTTAACAAACACGTCTCCTGACAAACAAATAGTCCCATAGCATAAAGCGTAATGGGACATACTAGATAATACCTCTAAAAATATTCTAAGTCAAATGGAAAACTTGGAATATGATTTTCTTCGACTCTATTTACAGACAAAACACACAAGATTACACACTGCGAATCCATGAATCAGACAGCAGATGGCTTTTGTCATTAAACTGACAAAACATTTAGACCTCCAGAAATTGAATTGCCCATTCTGCAGGGAGAATTCCCCACAGAAAGAGCAATTGCAAATCATCATGACCTAGTTGGAAGTTTTGACTTTCTTCCCTCCAGTCGATTCCACTCGATCCAGCGAATCCATATCGATTCCCATCTCATCAGGGGAAGGAATCTCAATAGAAGGATCGATGTCAATCTGGATTTCTGGTCTGGAATCCTCAAAACTACCCTCCTTGTCCTTTCGCTCAGGCTGGAATTCCACATGCTCGGCAACAACCACGACCCTATCCTTAGGCTCATTGTCCTTTGTCATCCAACGTTCCTGTCTGAGCCGCCCAAGAACTCTGACTCCACGTCCTTTCCTTAGGTATTTGTTGCAGGATTCCGCAATGTTTCCCCAAGTGATAATGACGAAGAAAGAGGCTTCGGAAACGTATTCCTTGAAGCGGTTCATGTAATAGCGATTCACACCAATCGAAAAACGTGTCATTGTCGTCCCTTCCGCTAACTGTACCACTTCAGGGTCACGGGTGAGATTTCCTTC
>JAAYFO010000170.1 GCA_012728215.1 Spirochaetales bacterium
AGAATCGGAATTGAAAGGAACAAGGAGAAGCAATGGCATAGCTCTGCTCTCACTGATTCAAGAATGAACTGCTCAAGATACTCTGCTTTTGTGCTCATCACATGGCGTTTCGAGAATTTTTCAGGAGTTATGCGTCCCATTTCCGGAACATAGTCCTTCCATGCCCTGATCTTGAATACTTTCTGGTATATTGAACCACCTCGCTCCCAGCTTCGATGTCTGAGTATGTGTTTGAAGCTTCCAAGCGTATCATAGCTCATTGAATTCACAATGATGGAACAGAAGAATTGGGATGCGATGAGAAGAGGAAATATTAGTAAATTTCTCATATCTTGTCTTTGCCTTCAATATAAATATAATGAATCGTAAACAAATGGTAAAGATTTCGTATATTATATGGCAATCATATAATGCTTTGTTTTCGAAAACCGATTAAGTTTGTTCATTGTGAATAAATAAACTTGACAGTATTCAAATGGGAAGAGAAATAGAGTAAAATCATGGCATATGAGGAAAGATATGGAAAATGAAATTCGCAGTCAGAGCCTTTATGGACTGACTCCTGAAGGAATCACCGAGGAACTGGGACTGGACAAGGATTATCATGGAAGGCAAATCTGGAGATGGCTTGTCAAGGGAGTCCATGAATTCGATAAGATGACAGATCTCCCATCTGCCTTGCGCAAGACATTTGTTGAAAAAGGCTTCCGAGCCATATCCAGCGAAGTCATCGAAGTCAATTCAGATGAAGAATCAGGAGCTGTGAAGCTTTGCATAAGGCTCAGCGATGGTCAGGTTGTGGAATGCGTGATGCTTCTCTCTGCCTCAGGTCATCGCACCGCATGCTTGTCCAGCCAGGTAGGATGTGCGATGGGATGCAGGTTCTGCAGGACAGGAACCATGGGACTGACAAGAAATCTGAAGTCTTACGAGATAATCGAACAGCTTATTCATATTCAGGAACTGGAAGGACCTGTCTCCAGCATAGTATTCATGGGAATGGGTGAACCTCTTGCAAATCTGGATGAAGTGCTTAAAGCCGTGGAGTATTTCCATGATCCACAGGGAATTGGAATGAGCCATCGAAGGATGACTGTCTCCACATGTGGTGTCGTGCCAGGGATAAGAGCGCTTGAGAAGGCTGGTGTTCCAATCAAACTGGCCGTATCCCTTGTCACCGCCGATGAGGCCAAGAGAAGAAAGCTGATGGGAATAGCACGGACTTTCTCGCTTGGAATGCTGAAGTCCGCTCTTCTGGACTATCAGCGAAGATATGGACGTAGAATCACGTTTGAATGCTGTCTCATGTCAGGTGTGAACACTTCAATATCCGATGCCAGGAAGCTTGCTGAATACTGCCTTGGGCTTGATGTGATCGTCAACCTCATACCATTCAATGAAGCGGCAGAGCTTGATTTCAAGACTCCATCGCTTGAAGAGCTTGAGGATTTCACCAATGAGCTTGGTCTTTTTAACGTTCAGTATACCCGACGCTTCTCCCGAGGAAGAGGGGTGAACGGCGCCTGCGGGCAGCTTGCAGTCAAGTACGCTTATGATGATGAAGAGGACTTCTGATTCTTTGATGCCAGATATGCTGAATATCTTGCGTATGTCTCAGGAGATGAGTAACAGCATACGATTGCCATCGTATCTTCATATCTGATTGACATGATTTGTGCTTCTGTTCGGAGTCTGTCGATCAGTGCATGCTCCGACAGAGGAATATGATATTCTGAAAATATCTTTCCACTTTGAATTCTTGTCTGTATTTGAGCTATCAGGACATCGATGTTCTCACCTGTCTTTACTGATACCTTCAAAGGTTGTTCTCCTGTCTGTTTCTGAACCTCACTGCAGAATCGCGAGATCAGAAATTGCTGCTCCTCTGTGGCGGCATCCATCTTGTTCAGCAGAATCAACTGCTCCTTTCCCTTGCACCCAAGTTCTTCAAGCACTTTCTCCGTTGTCATGAAGCATCCAGTGAGGTTCGGATGCGTGGCGTCGCAGACAATGATCAGAAGATCGGCCAGTGCGGCTTCCTCCAGCGTAGAACGGAATGAATCAATCAAAGAGTGTGGAAGATTGTTTATGAAGCCTACAGTATCAGTGAGCAAAGCCTGCGAACCGTTGGAGAATACCATTCTTCTTGTGACTGGATCCAGCGTGGCGAATAGTTTGTTCTCCTCAAGTACCGATGAAGATGTCAGAGCGTTCAGCAAAGTGGATTTTCCACTGTTGGTATAGCCGACTATGGCAATCTTCGGTATCCGGTTGTCCATCCTTCCCTGTCGTTGAGTGCTTCTGCACCGTTTGACCTTCTCGAGATCCTGCTTGAGGACCGTTATTCTCTTCTCGACATAACGACGATCAAGTTCCAGCTGTTTTTCGCCTGATCCCTTGCCACCTCGGACTCCGCCTCTTGTCTGACTGAGATTTGTCCATTTCCTGGCAAGTCTCGGAAGAGAGTATTCCAATCTGGCAAGCTCGACCTGAATCTTGGCCTCGCTTGTCTGTGCCCGGTCAGCGAAGATCTGAATGATGACTTCCTGACGGTCGATGACGCATAGGTTGGTCTGTCGCTCCAGATTCATCTGCATTGTCGGGGTTAGATCGAAGTCGAACACCACTATCTTGGCATTGTTCTCATCGGCGGAGGCGATGATTTCCTCAATTTTACCCGAACCGATCAATGATGCGGCCTTTACGGAACGTATTGTCACTGGAAAACGCGTGCAAACCTCCAGCCCCAATGTATGGCAGAGACTTTCCAATTCATTCATTCTTCCCTGAGCCGTGATAGGGTCTTCTTTCAATGTCCGAGGTTCCACAAGTATGGCCTTGGCATTGAATGCTTCCTGCTCTTCCAATTCAATCATGTTTTGAGTATAATTTTTAGCTGTTGTAATAGTCAATCAATCTTTGGTTGAGATTAAATCTTTCTGGAGGTTTCCAAATGGGTCTTAACTGTGGAATCGTTGGACTTCCCAATGTTGGGAAATCCACAATATTCTCCGCACTTACAAGTGCTCCTGCAGAGGTGGCAAATTATCCATTCTGCACGATAAATCCGAACATCGGCATTGTAAGTGTTCCTGATTCAAGGCTGGACAGAATCGTCGAGCTTATTCCTCCTGCAAGGATCATCCCTGCGACTTTTGAGTTTGTGGATATTGCAGGCCTCGTCGCCGGGGCTTCCAAGGGCGAAGGACTGGGAAACCAGTTTCTGGCGAACATCCGAGAAGTGGGGGTGATAGCACATGTGGTGCGTTGCTTTGAAAATCCTGACATCATTCATGTGAGCAACAAGATTGACCCGGCCAGTGATATTGAGACTATCGGAATTGAGCTTGCATTGGCAGACTTCGACACTGTGGACAAGCGACTGCAGAAGCTTCGTAAGCTCACCAGGATATCCAAGGAGGATGCCAAGGAGAACGCTGTCATGCTTCCTCTTCTGGAGAAGATTCTGAAGGTTCTGGAAGACGGAAAGGCTGCAAGGACTCTGGAGTATGACGATGATGAACTCATTCTTCTGAATGATCTGCATCTGATTACAATGAAGCCTGTCATTTATGTCTGCAACATCGATGAGGATTCCATCGGGGCCGAGGATAATAAGTTTGTGAAGTCAGTCCGTGAGATCGCCGCTCGTGAGGGGTCTGAGGTTGTCGTGGTCTGTGGAAAGATCGAAGCTGAGATTGCAACTTTGGAGTCTGAAGAGGAGAAGCGTGAGTTCCTTGAAGCTGCAGGACTGGAGGAAAGTGCTCTTGGTCCACTGATCAGAAGTGCATACAGGACATTGGGACTAAGGACCTTCTTCACAGCTGGAAGCGATGAAGACCGTGCCTGGACTTTCAAGAATGGAATGAAGGCTCCCAAGACAGCAGGAATCATTCACACGGACTTCGAAAAGGGATTCATCAAGGCTGAAGTCTATAACTGCGATGATCTCTTCCAATATGGTTCGGAGCAGAAGGTTCGCGAAGCCGGCAAGCTTAGAATGGAAGGCAAGGAATACATCGTCAAGGATGGCGACATCATGCACTTCCGCTTCAATGTCTGATTTTCCGATTGACTGACTCGATACGAAACTGGCGGATATCCTGCATCGTTACAGAACACCCATCTTCTTCAAAGAATCAGCTATCCCGTCTTCATCTGCAGGCGGGCAGATGAAAGTCGCAAGTTTCTTGAGTCTTGAATCTCCATCAGCCATAGCCACCGATGTACCGACAGCAAGAAGCATAT
>JAAYFO010000171.1 GCA_012728215.1 Spirochaetales bacterium
GTTGCAGCCATTCCTATGGTGGTGAACAATGAATAGAGCCCACCTTGGTATCCGAATTCAAAGTAGATGTAAGTTGATCCCATGCCACCGATCAGAAGGTTGTTTCCAATCTGCTGGATGAGGAATACAAGCGATATCCATAGCAGCTGGTCATTTCCCGCAATTGTCCCAATGATCATCTTCAAGCTGATTCTGGGTGCTGGATTTGCCATGTCATCTCTGCTTTCACGGACACCGAACAGCGTGAACGAAATGAACAGGGGAGACAGAATGCAGATTCCCAGTGCAACGAAGCCGAACGCTGTGGCAGTGTTGCCTCCGATTGCTCCTTTTCCCATTGTGAGCATCGGTATGAGAATCGATGCAGTAGTTGAGCCGATTCCTGCAAAAAGCGTGGCACGTGAAGTGAACTGGTTTCTCGAGTCGGCATCAGAGGAAAGGGCAGGGACCATGCCCCAGTAAGCGATGTCGTTCATGGTGTATGTGATGCTGTACATGAAGTAGATGAAGCCGAAGAACCAGACGAACGCCCATCCTTCAAGCTTGGTGTTGAAGGCAGCGTAAACAACCAGCGAAGTCGTGATTATTCCAATAAGAAGCCATGGCTTGAATTTGCCCCATCTTGTTCGGGTTCTTTCAATTATGTTGCCCATGATCGGATCATTCAATGCATCGAAGACCCTTGCTCCGACCATGATGGCGGTTATGGCTCCAAGCTGTGCAGGGGTGAGCACCCTGGTGAACAATATGAAAGTCAGGATGTAGTTTGTGAAAAGATTGTATACCATGTCCCGACCTACAGTCCCAAGCGGGTACATGATCAGGTTCTTCTTCTTTTGCTTCAGATCATCCATGAAAGGCCTCCATTGTCTTCTGTCTAAGTGATTATACATGTCTTCAGGGCAATTTGGTACCCTGAAAATTCAGTAATCTGTGACTTTGGTTGCTCAACTGGACAAAAGTGGACAAGGCTATGATGCGTGGCCATATTATAAAATCGGCAAAAAAGTCACTTTGTTACCTTCATTTTGGCATCTGCAGTTCTGTAAAGCAATAGAGTGTTAAAAAAGCTGCCCTCTGTTTATCACCCAAGGGCAGTCATCAGAATGACTTTCAAAAAAATACGTCAGATCTTCATGCCTACATCCCAGGCTCTCCAAATCACTGATCTGAGATTTCCTATCTTGTTGGCATCGCCGACAAGATGGACATGTCTATCTTTTTTTGCAAGCGGAGCACTGTGGTATCCCATCGATGTGATGACATTGTCACCATTGATGGCGAACTGCTTTCCTTCCTTGTCCTTCACTATGACACCATCCTTGTTGATCTCAATCAAAGTGGTGTTGAGATGGACAGGAACCTTCTTGAATGCGAGCATTTCCCTTAGGAATGAACTGTTGGCAAGGCAGACTCCACGGACTGGAACCAGGTCATTCTTCATCTCCACAATCACCGGTTTCTTGCCCTGAAGGACCAGTTCATAGGCAATCTCGCAGCCGGTAAGTCCGCCTCCAACGATGATGACGTTCTCTCCAACAGGTTTACCAGAGAGGAATTCAGTGGCTTCCATGGCCATTTCCAGCCCCTTGATATGAGGTCTGTTTGCCGCCGATCCTGTAGCGATGATGATCTCTTCTTCCTTCAGATCTGAAAGATTGCGGATCTCGGTATTGAACTTCACAGGGATGTTTCTGTCGCTGATGTTTTTCCTATACCAGCCGATAAGCTGTCTGTCCCTTTCCTTGAATGAGAATGAGGCTGCCTTTATGTAGATTCCACCAAGCTTGTCCGTCTTTTCATAGATGACCGGTCGGTGTCCACGGTCAGAGAGAAGGATTGCCGCTTCCATTCCTCCTATTCCACCTCCGATGATTGCAACATCCTTTGAATGCGAAGTCTTCTCCACCTTGTAGCGGGTTGTCTGCATCGTCTCGGGATTCAGGGCACAGCGTGCCATATGGATTGCATCGGCCAGATCCTGATCGTTGGAAGCTCCATCATAATGACACATTGTGAAGCAGCCGTTATGGCAGTTAATGCATGGCTTGATGTCTTCCTCGCGGTCTTCCATCAGCTTGGTGACCCATTGTGGGTCAACCAGGAATTGTCTTGCAACACCCATTCCGTCAATGGTTTTGTCTTCGATTGCTTTAGAAGCCACGGAAGGCGTCATCTTTCCAGCACAGACAACAGGAATATCGACGAATTTCTTGATATGCTGCACATACTCGAGGTTGCAGTTCTCAGGCATGTATACCGGTGGATGAGCCCAATACCATGCATCATATGTTCCGTTGTCACAGTTGAGCATGTCGTATCCGGCATCCTGGAGGTACTTTGCAGCCCATTCGGATTCCTTCATGTCGCGTCCGACTTCCACATACTCCTCACCGGGAACTGCACCTTGCTGGAATCCCTTTGTCTTGGATACCACCGAGTAGCGCAGTGAGACTGGAAAGTCCTTTCCGCATTCCTTCTTGATCGCCTTGACGATATCAGCTGGAAATCTGTATCTGTTCTCCATGGAACCGCCGTATTCATCAGTTCTCTGGTTGGTGTACTTCATGGTGAACTGATCGAGAAGGTATCCTTCATGCACTGCATGGACTTCTATTCCATCCACCCCGGCTTCCTGGCAGAGCTTGGCAGTCTTTGCGAATGCATCGACGATCTGCTGAATCTGCTTTATGGTCAACGGCTTGGAATAGCAGGAATCTTCCCAGCGGTTAGGTGTGGCGCTGGCGCTGGCGCAAAGATAATCCATATTGAAGAGCGGCTTGCAGATGAACCCCAAAACTGGGTGCTTTATCATCTTGACCATAAGGTCATTGATTGCCATCGATCTTCCCATTCCAGCGGTTATCTGGACGAACATCTTGGCACCGGTGCTGTGCAGTTCTTCCATGAATGTCTTCAGCTTGGAAAACTTTTTCTTTCCGCTATACAGCCATTTCCCACCCAGCGTATCACGAATCGGTGCAATTCCAGGTAGAATGAGGCCTGCATTGTTTCTAGCCCTCTCCAGAAGGAAATTGGCTGCTTCCTTGTCGAAGTGATTAGGTTCCATCCAACCGAATATGGAAGTGCCACCCATTGAGGTCATGACAATCCTGTTCTTTAATTCCACGTTACCAATCTTCCACGGTGTGAACAACGGTTCATATTCTTGTTTCATGATCAAGCTCCTTGAATCTATGACTATAATAACACACCTTCATTTTGCAGACAAATGAAACTGAGGTTATATATTGCTGAATGTATGCAGAAACCAGCATTTCCCCACTTGGTGAAGCAATGCTGGCCGATGATCATTGTCTGATGTTCATCAATATGAAAAC
>JAAYFO010000172.1 GCA_012728215.1 Spirochaetales bacterium
ATGCATAGGACGACTGCTCCGAATACGAACAGGCAGATTGAACGCCAGGTGTTGGAAAGCATTGCAATTTTGCGTTTCTTGAGTTCCAGATAGCATTCCTCCTGAAGACAGTCTTGTATCTGGTCAAGATTGCAGTTTCCCCTGAGCCTGATAGCCACAGGAATGAACGATGGAATGAATGACGCCTTGTGGACTATTGTGTCGTAGATCAGGGCATCCAGGCTCTTCTGCCTTCCCTCGGTAAGAGGATTGAACACCTGCTGACCATCTGGAATGTACAGTTCAATCGTGGCGAATGGGCTTCCTTCCTCCATGCATTCACGTTTCAGATAACCAGAAACATTGGGGCTTCTTCTATTCTCTTGATTCTTCTCTTGATTTCCTTGTATGGGTTCATCATGAAGCAAGTATAGCACATGATTGTCACTTCGTGGATATCCTGTTGTTCAGCAATATCTGAGAATTTTGGGAACCGACAGCAGAGCCAAGTCATCCCAAACATGGTTCATGATAAATAAAAAACCCTCGTAACTCAATGAATCACAAGGGCTTTTGTCTGGGCGAAATTGGGTTTGAACCAACGACTTCCACCGTGTGAAGGTGACACTCTCCCGCTGAGTTATTCGCCCGGGAACTTTCATAATAATACCGAAGAAGCAGACTTCTGTCTAGGGGGTGTTTAAATTTAGTTGCCCACTAAGCTACAGTGGAAGTACTCCGCCATTCTGGGTGAGAGTTTTTATTTCTGGATCCAGAATGATCTTTTCAGGGAAGTTCGCCATGTCTCCGCTGATTCTTCGCATCAGGATTTCGACGATAGCCTCTCCCATGGCCTGACTCGGCTGAACAACTGCATAATGACAGTTCTTCAGAAGCGAACCATAATACATGTAGTCGAACGAAGCGAAGACAATGCTGTTGGATTCGCTTTCGGAAGTTTCGGAGAACAGGTATGAGGTCGCTCCTATGTGTACCATGTCATTGACACAGAAGAAAGCCTTCGGATGGTCAGGACGTGAAAGCGCTTCTCTCATAAAGGTCCGTCCTGCATCCAAGGTCATCCCTCCGAAAAGAACGAAGTTCGTATCCACTGGAAGGCCGGCATCCTTGAATGCATCCAGATATCCCATGTAGCGTTCGGTTGCTGTCTGAACATGAATTGTTCCACCGATGAAACCTATCTGAGTGAAACCTTCGGCAATCAGGCGAGCTGTGGCAAGCTTGGCACCTAGATAGTTGTTCACCATCACAGTGTCTGCTTCCACACCACCAAGAGGGCGGTCAACTGCAATTATCGGCACACCTGCACGCTTGGCGGCGGTGAAATGCTCCGTTATGCCGGAGAAGGGGATTACGACCAATGCGTCGACATTCTTCTCCAGCAGGAGACGGAGCTTCTGGTTCTCCTGTTCAAGGTCATCGTTGGACGAACAAAGGACTATGGAGTAACCTCTTTTGTACATCAAGCCTTCCACCCTCCTTACGATATCCAGAAAGAAAGTGTTGAGTATCTCGGGTATAAGCACTCCGATGCTCTTTGTGTTTCTTGTCTTGAGATTTCGGGCAGTCATGTTGCGAGTGTAGTTGAGCGAGGACATGGCCTGCTGAACTCTTGCCTGAGTATCCGGATTCACATTGCCTGAGGCGTTTATGACCCTGGAGACTGTGGCAATCGAAACTCCAGCGAGCTTCGCAACGTCATGGATGGTGGCGGCTGATTCAGTCATCACTACTTACCGCTTTGAGTACTTGCGCATGTCGAAGTAGACAGCGAGGATGATGATCAGACCCTTGACGATCTGCTGATAGTAGCTGTTGATGGCCAGATATGTCATTCCATAGTTGATAAGACCCATGGTGAACACACCGATCATCATTCCACCGACGTTTCCGACACCGCCGCTCTGTGAGACACCTCCGACGGTGACCGCAGCGATGGCATCAAGTTCCATGCCGTTTGCCGTGAGGCTGTTTGCAAGTCCTAGACGTGAAGCCTGGAGAGTGCCGGCGATTCCGTAGCAAAGTCCTGCGATTCCATAAGCGACCATCAGTCCGAGCTCGACCTTGATTCCAGAAACGCGTGCTGCCTGGATGTTGCCTCCGATGGCATAGAAGTTGGTTCCCGTCTTGGTGTGCTTGAGAAGTACCCATACAAGGATTGCAGCTATGAGAACGTAGATTGCAAGGTTAGGGATAGGTCCGATGGAACCTTGTCCGATCTTCTTGAATTCTGGTCTCAGTGAGCCTACTACTGCAGCCTTGGTGTAGATCAGCTGCAAGCCTTTTGCGATACTCATGGAACCGAGCGTTGCGATGAACGGAGGAAGCTTTCCATATGCGACCAGAGCACCGTTGAAGAGACCGAAGACTGTTCCAGTGAGGATTCCAGCAATGATCGGTAGAAACAGTGGGAACTGCTTTCCGACGAACAGAGCACCGCTGTAATCAGCAGGCTGCGCGAACGAGGCAGCCACAGATGCACAGAGACAGACGACGAATCCGATGGAAAGGTCGATTCCCTTGGTGATGATGATGATTCCGACACCAAGGGCGGCGAAGGCACGGACGCTTTCTGCGATCAGCAGGTTCTTTATCGATATCCACCTCAGTGCTCCACCTCTGGTGAGGATTGCAAGCACGACGAGAAGGACGACAAATGTCAGATATGTTGTGTACTTTGCTGCAAATTTTCCGACTTTCTTGAGTGCGATGCCTGCAGCGGATTTGGTTTTGTTTGCCATTTTTTACTCCTTTATTTCATGAATGAAGCTGCAAGAGTGAGAACATTCTCCTGCGTCATCTGATCCCTGTTCAGTATTCCTGTCTCTCGGCCTTCGCACAGAACCATGATCCTGTGGCTCATTCCTATGAGCTCGGGCATTTCGCTTGAAACCATGATGATTGATTTTCCCTGCTTTGCAAGGGCGTTCATTATCATGTAGATTTCATGCTTGGCTCCGACATCGATACCTCTGGTGGGTTCGTCCATGATGAGTATGTCAGGCAGCGTCATCAGCCAACGGGCGATGATGACCTTCTGCTGGTTGCCTCCAGAAAGATTCTGAATGAGGGTCTCCATGGTCGGTGTCTTCGTGTTCAGGTCCTTGTTGTACTTCACAGTGTCCGTTCCGATCTTCCTGTGGTCCAAAAGATGCATCTTGTTGAGATACTGTCCAAGGGATGGCACACTGGTATTGTTGGTGATGCTCATCATAGGGAACAGACCTGTTCTACGGCGGTCCTCGGTGATGAGTCCGACACCGTTCTTGATGAGTACGGATGGTTCCAGCTTGCCGATCTTCTTGCCGTTTACGAACACTTCTCCGTCCTTGACAGGTCTGATTCCAAAAATCGATTCGACAAGCTCGGTGCGCTGTGCACCGACTAGCCCGCCGATGCCCAGAATCTCGCCCTTGTGAAGCTCGAAGCAGATGTCCGTGAATGAACGGTCAACTGATGAAGTGAGATGGGACACCTTGAGCGTTACATTTGTTTTCGGCATCGGTCCGATATCTGGGAAACGTTCCTTGCTGTCTCTTCCGACCATCAGTGAAATGAGCTTGTCCTTGGTCAGGTCAGTGATAGGGTAGGTTCCGATCATCTCCCCGTCTCTCATGACAGATACCGTATCGGCGATCTGGAAGATCTCGTCCATCTTGTGCGAAATGTAGATCACCGCGATTCCGCTGTCCCGAAGCTGTCTGATTATCTTGAACAGGTGATTGACTTCATCCTCGGTGAGAGATGATGTCGGCTCATCCATGACGACCACCTTGGCATTGTAGCTTACGGCTCTGGCAATCTCGCAGCTCTGCTGCTTGGAGATGGAGATGCTGCCCATTCGTGTCTCAGGAGATATGTCAAGATCGACATTCTTCAAAACCTTGATGGTGTCGTCATGCATCTTCTTGTGGTCGATGAAATGAAGCTTTGTCATCGGTTCTCGTCCCATCCAGAGGTTCTGAGCTACTGTTCTTTCAGGACAGTTCGCCAGTTCCTGCTGAATCATGGATACTCCGGCTCTAAGTGCATCTCCCGATCCCGTGAAATGACATTCTTTACCAAAAAGAAGTATTTTTCCGGCATTTTCCTTGTAAATACCGAAAAGACACTTCATCAACGTGGATTTACCTGCTCCGTTCTCACCCATGAGGGCATGAACGCTGCCTGGCTTTACTCTGAGGTCCACATTGTTCAGCGCAAGAACGCCCGGGAACTGCTTGGTGATACCCAGCATTTCTATGGCATATTCTGAATCCATACTTTCTCTCTTCTCCTTCTAATTCTAAACCAAACTTTCATCGACTCACTATTGATGAAGTGAACGGATGAAACTTGAGTCAAGCATTTGCTTCAATCGAAAAATGAGCCGGCCGTTTGAGGCCGGCTCAAGTCTACTTGTCCAGACTGGTCTAGAGGAACTCTGCCAGGTTAGCCTTTGTGATCGGCTTGAATGGAACGAGGAAGCACTGTGCGATGACTGCTGCGTCATTTGCCGGAGCTTCGTCGATCGGCTTGGCTGGAGGTGTAAGTCCATTGATGGTCTTTCCAGCTGCTGTGCCGGTCTTTGAGGCCTCGAGAACTGCGTAGAAAGCGGTCTCGGACTGTCCGATTGCATCCTGGAGGACTGTTGCGTACATCTCATTGGCCTTCATTGAAGCAAGACCGGTAGGTGTGCCGTCAACGCCGATTACAGGAACTGTAAGGAGTGTGCCGTCAGAAGCGTCAGCCTTGGTGTATCCGCCAGCCTTGAGAGCTGCGATTGCGCCGAGAGCCATGTCGTCGTTCTGTGCAACTACACAGTTGAACTTGCCGCTGAATGCTGCGATCCAGGCTTCTACCTTTGCCTGTGCTTCGTCTGGTCTCCAGTTGGCTGTGTCCTTAGCAACGAAGTTTACGGTGTATCCAAGTTTCTTTAGCTCTTCGATAAGTCCGTTCTCTCTGTTGATCTGTGCCGGGTGTCCGAGCTGGCCTTCGAGGTACAGCATGTTCAGAACCTTTCCAGGGGCCTTTTCAGGGTACTTTGTGAAATACTCGTCAAGGATGACTGCCTGGTACTGACCTGCAACTGCCTCTGGGGATGATGCGTAGTACTGCTGCTTGCTGACCTTGAGTGCTTCGACGGATGGCTGAATATTGGAATATGCAGCTGCGCCCTTCACTTCTGCAATCTTCTGAGCCATCTGCTCGGTGGCGGATCCGTCCTGAGCGATGATCACGAAATACTTGTATCCCTGGCTGAGGAGGGTTGAGAGCTGGTCAAGCTGCTTGTCGACCTGTCCCTCACCGTCGAGGATTACGAGATCCACGTTGTTTGCAGCTGCAACCTTCTTCAGGTTCTCAGTGTAGTTAACAACGAACTGCTCGTTCTGGTTTCTGATGATTCCTGCCATCTTGATCTTTCCTGTCGCTTCAGCTCCGCCCTGGGCGAACACTGTTCCGACTGCAAGTACAAGGACCATAAGTGCAACTAATGCTTTCTTCATGTTTTTTCTCCTTTATTCTCTTGTACGAGGGCTGTTCCCTCGCACCTTTCTTTTATGTTCACCCAGTTTTCCCGATTTGTCAAGAAAAAGTTTGTAAACGTTTTCATTTTTTTTCGGATTGCTGTACAGAACCGGGTGGATTTGTTCATATCCTTATTTTACAACACCTTTCTTCAGAAGAATGTTGGCATAGATTTCCGTCTCGCCGGTCATGATCACTGCATAGGCTTCCTTGGTGCGGTCGTAGAACTTGAATCTGTCTATATAGGAAAGACCCTTGTAGCCTGAATCGCCCTTGCGACAGATTTCGTCATATTTCTTCCAGATGCCGATATCAAGGTCCTTGTCACAATCCATTTTCTGCATAAGGACTGTGTTGTCAGAATAAGTGTCAAGTGGCAAAAGCTTTAGGATAGCTTCTAGTACTTCAGACACTCCATGCCCGTCAAGCCTGATCAATCTCTTTGCAAGATTTGCCCCCGGAAAGTTTCCGTCGCCAATCACAATTTCATCGCCATGACCCATTTCCATGAGGATCTTCAGAAGCTCTGGTGAAATGATGGAAGGTACGTTCTTAAGCATGAAATACTCCTTTTCCCGCATGCGCTGCGGTCTTTGCATAAATTGTAATTATTTTACTTGCCAATTCGACAAATGAGTGTGATAATGGTGTTGTAAACGATTACATCCATAACTATATCACAGGAGTTTTGAAATGGCAAATATTAATTTGAGAAACATCGGACCGGAAAAACGCTACAAGGACGATTATCCGGTGATTGGAATCAGACCTATCATCGATGGCCGTCAGAGAGGCGTCAGAGAATCCCTTGAAGACCAGACGATGAACATGGCCAGAAGGGCAGCCAAGCTCTATGCTGACAATCTTCGCTATGCAAACGGCGAGAGCGTCAAGTGCGTCATCAGCAGCACCACAATCGGTGGTCAGGCTGAGGCAGCCCAGTGTGCAGAGGAATTCAGAAAGGCCGGAGTGTCCATCACTCTTTCTGTGACACCATGCTGGTGCTACGGAACCGAGACTTATGACAATGATCCCATGACAATAAAGGCAGTATGGGGCTTCAACGGCACAGAGCGTCCCGGTGCAGTGTATCTTGCATGCATCATGGCAGCCCATGCTCAGAAGGGTCTTCCTGCTTTCGGAATCTACGGACATGATGTCCAGGAAGCAAATGACGAGACAATCCCAGAGGACGTGAAGGAGAAGCTTCTCCGATTCGGCCGTGCGGCAGTCGCGGCGGCCACAATGCGTCACAAGAGCTACCTCTCCATCGGCGGATGCGCCATGGGAATCGCAGGAAGCATCGTCGATCAGGATTTCTTCCAGAACTACCTGGGAATGGGAACCGAAGCCATCGACATGTGTGAAATCGACCGCAGAATTGATGAAGGCATCTACGACCATGAAGAGTTCGAAAGAGCAAGAAAGTGGGTTGCGGAAAATGTCAACATCGCTCCTGACACTGTGAATCCTCCTGAGTGGAGAAGAGACAAGAACGTTCTTGCCAAGGATCTGGACTACTGCATCAAGATGGTGATGATCGGACGTGACCTGATGGTTGGAAATCCGAAGCTTGCCGAGCTGGGATTCAAGGAAGAGGCTAACGGACGCAACTGCCTGTTCGGCGGTTTCCAGGGACAGAGACAGTGGACAGACCATTGGCCAAACGGCGACTTCATGGAGACTTTCCTCACCACGTCATTCGACTGGAACGGAATCCGTGAGCCATTTGCATTCGCTACAGAGAACGACAGCCTCAATGGCACTGCCATGCTGTTCAACAAGCTCCTCACCAACCGTGCTCAGATCTTCTCAGATGTCAGAACCTACTGGTCACCTGAGGCTGTGGAGAGAGTCACCGGATGGAAGCCTGAAGGACTTGCCAAGAACGGTTTCATTCACCTGATCAACAGCGGTGCTACCACTTTGGATGCCATTGGATCGATGAAGAATGCAGAAGGCGAGTCAGAGATGAAGCACTTCTGGGATATCGACAACAAGGACGTAGAAGAGACACTGAAGAACTGCAAGTTCTCCGTTGCCAACGGTGGATACTTCAGAGGCGGTGGATTCTCCGCGACATTCCTCTCAGAGGGTGGCATGCCTGTCACAATGGTGAGAGTCAACATCGTCAAGGGTCTCGGCCCTGTGCTTCAGCTGGCGGAAGGCTATACCTGCAGCGTTCCTGAGAAGGTGTTCGAAGTGCTGAACAAGAGAACCGACCCGACATGGCCGACTACATGGTTCGCTCCGATCGTAGATGGAAAGGAAGGTCCTTTCAAGGATGTGTACAGCGTGATGGCAAACTGGGGTGCAAACCACGGAGCCATCAGCTATGGCCATATCGGTGCCGACCTGATCACTCTCTGTTCAATCCTACGCATACCTGTATGCATGCACAACGTGCCACAGGAGAAGATTTTCAGACCGAACATGTGGAATGCATTCGGAATGGATGTGGAAGGTGCAGATTACAGAACCTGCCAGGCTCTGGGACCAATGTACGGTCGTTACTAGAACCAGCTGGTGAACAATGCAATTTAAATGA
>JAAYFO010000173.1 GCA_012728215.1 Spirochaetales bacterium
GGAACACAGGTGATAAAATCGTAATTTATTGAAACATCATGCTTTCTTCGCAGTTTTTGACTTATCTCGATACCTGCCAATGTATCAGAAAGAGAAGTGTTTCTTCCAAGAATCGAAAGAGTACGGGAATCAAGCGTCTGAATTCCCATCGAAATCCTGTCAATGTACTCAAGTGAAGGCTCGATCCATGAGCCGATGCTTTCCGGGTTTATCTCAATTGAGAATTCCATTGGTCTTCCCCTGCGGGTGCATTGGCGACAAAGTTCAAGAAGATCCTCACCGCTGAGCATTCCTGGGTTTCCACCACCAATGAACACCGTATGAAAAGGTGCAGGATAGGATTTGACCAGTTCCTTAAGCTCCATGATGAGTTTAAGAATATAGTTATGGATGAATTGATCATTTCTTCCACATTCAGAATAGAAACCACAGTAGCTGCATTTGCGAGTGCAGAATGGTATGTGGATATACAGAGACAGTGGACGATTGCAATCAATATCAAACAAAGCTCTTCCAATGGCTGAAAGGCCAGAGTACGGCTGATACTTTTCCATTTATGGTATTGGTGCCAACAGGTCCGAAATACCTGCCATCAGATGAATTGTCACGATTGTCTCCCAGTGGAAGCACATATCCCTGAGGAACGTAGATCCCTCTGGAATATGTTGCCGATGCACTTCTTCGTGACATGTCATACGGTCTGAGCTGTGCAGCAGCCTGGGCATAGGCAGCCTCATGCTGGTACATGTCGTAGTATTTGTTGGAATTACTGATCTTCTCATATTCGGTCAGAAGATGCGAAGGTATCTGACTCTGGGTTATTCCATCATCCTGATAGGCCATGAGCCGTCCTCTTGCGTTGATTGAGGAATACAGATCCAAATCGAGGCTTCTATGAGGTCCTGATGAAAGTCCATTGTCAAAACGGAAGGTCTCCTCATCAATGAAATCAGTGGTGCCGGCAGGTCTGATAAGCACATTTCCATTTACAAAACGCACTCTGTCCCCAGCCATTCCCACTGCCCTCTTGACGTAGAGTTTTTCCTTCATGTTGCCATATTCATCACGGTCAATGTTGACAAAAGACAAAGTTGCCATATAGAGGCATTGCGAAAAAATGTCGAAGAACGGTCCTCTGCTTACATAGTCAGGGTTGTAGAACGTTATTATGTCATCACGGTCAGGGGTCCTGCTGTCCAGCACCTTCGGACCGCTGGGATAAAGTTCTATTCCATAAGCCTGCTTGTTCACCAGAACACGGTCCTTGACTTGAAGCGTCTCCACCATTGACGGAGATGGTATTACAAAAAGCTGAACAAAGAACTGGTTCAGAAGAAACACGAAGACGACTGCAAATATCAATGCGTCAATCCAGCCCCATGTTTCTGAAAGAAAAGTCCTGTTGGCTTTCTCCGTCGCCTTGATGGCTTTCTTTCTTGTCAGTCTTTCCTCTGTCTTTCTAAGTACCCAAGCGTAGATTTTTTCCATATGAATAATCTACCATTATCCTGATTGGTTGACAAGATGACCTTGGAAAGCTAACTTTACATCATGAAAAAGAAAGTGGAACTTTTGGATGTAGATCCAGTCACAATAAAACCTTTATTCGGTATGAAGCCCGGCATGTGGCTGACTTATCTTTATATTCTCATCATCATCCTGGTGATATTCCTGGTCGGATTTCTGCCGGGCATCCTCAATGGTCGCAAGAGAGTGACCTTTACAAGTCCTGCAGGTCATTGTGCAGTTTATCTTGATGGGAAATACATCGGCGGGACTCCGTTCACAACATATGTATCCAGTGGAGAGCATAAGGTGGAATTCAAGATCTATGGCAATACTATTGAAACTGCCTCGATGAAAGTCGGTCATCCTGTCTTTCTAACCTGGGTATTCCCACGGAAGATGAACTTTGATGGTAAGGAAGGTATTGATCAATCGTTGAAGGAAACCATTATCAGGCAATTTCTTTCAGATGTCGAAATGCAGAGTGCCGTGACTGCATACGATGACCGTCATCATTATCCTCCACTGTTTTCCAATCTTGCCTCCTTCAATCTGGGCACGGACATGGATGCAATGCAGCTTGCATGGGCACACATAACATCATCCGAAATGCTTGATGATGCCATCACAGCTGCTTCGGATATGGGAATCGA
>JAAYFO010000174.1 GCA_012728215.1 Spirochaetales bacterium
CATCCTTCTCTTCTGCAATGATGCAGTAAGCATCTTCCATCACGAATGCCTGATGAATCCGTTTGAATGCAGTAGCTTCTGTCCAACAGCAGTTCTCATGGTTGTTGTAGTAATCGATATAAAGAGGAATCACTTTCCTCAAATCATCTTCCTTCATAGTTCGTAAAACAATTTCTTCAAACATAATTCTATTTCCTTGATATTCCCTGCAGTCCTAAGACAGCAATCTGACTAAGCTGCTCCGAAAGGCTTTCAATAGGAATTTGCCTACCTCCTCTGAGCCAATTCTGATAGCAGCTGATCATTCCAGAAATATTGTAATCCACCATGATTTCAAGTTTCTGGTCCGACATGTCAAGCTTCTTCTTCAGTTCCTTGACGACAAGCATCTTTATTGAGTTGACAAACTTGCTCAAAAGCTTGTCATTCCCTTTCATTGTCAGCGTTCTGGCAAAGATGAAAGGGTCTTGTTCTGTGATTGTCTTCAAAACGGAAAGTATCACTTTAGGATCTGTGAGAAAACTGTACGCATCGATATCCAATACAAGAATATCTATCATTGATACCACTTCATTCTCTATTTCATCAACAAGATCATATATCCCGTTATAGTGTGAATAGAAGGTCTTTCTATCAATCATTGCGTAGGCAGAAATCTCACTGATGCTGATTTCATTCAGTTCCTTTTTTTGAATAAGCTTCAAGAAAGCGTACCTGATAGCTTTTTTTGTCTTGATGACTCTTAAATCCTTTTTTATTGTCTTGTTTCCCATTTTTCCTCATTAATAGAGCCAGATGTGGAATATCTCTTTCTCTTGAAGTTTTTGTCCATTCAAACAGCCACTACAAAACTATAATACACATTTGTTACTTATTTGAACACCTGACGAATAAAAATTTAAGGAATCATATGGACATTTTTACAAAATGCTTTGAACTCACAAAGCCAAAGGAATTCAGAAAAAAAGGTATCTATCCTTACTTTCATTGCCTTGAGACACGCCAAGACAAGGAAGTCATAATGGAAGGAAATAGAAAGATCATGCTTGGGTCGAACAATTACCTAGGACTCACGACATGTCCAGAAGTGATTGATGCAGCCCAGAAAGCACTGTCAAAGTATGGAACAGGTTGCTCTGGTTCACGTTTTTTGAACGGAACCATTGACCTCCATTATGAGCTGGAGAATGAATTGGCCAATTTCCTGCATAAGGACGGTGCCGTCATCTTCTCTACCGGCTTCATGTCAAACCTGGGAATAATCAGTGCCATTGTTGGGAAAAATGACTATGTCATCTGTGACAAGGAAAACCATGCCAGCATCTATGATGGATGCAAATTAAGTTATGGGACTATGCTAAGATACAATCACAGTGATATGGATCAGTTGGAAAAGCAGCTTCAGAAAGTTCCAGAAGGTTCCGGGTGTCTCATAGTCACCGATGGAATCTTCAGCATGCGTGGAGACCTGGCCAAACTGCCTGAAATAGTGTCTCTGGCAAAGAAGTACGGAGCCAGAGTCATGGTTGACGATGCCCATTCCCTTGGGGTCATCGGCAAGGGTGGAAGAGGCACGGCCAGTTATTTTGGTCTTGAGAATGAAGTCGATATCTACATGGGGACATTCTCAAAGTCTCTGGCAAGTCTTGGAGGCTATATGGCTGCAGATTTTAAAATCGTTGATTTTGTACGTCATTCCAGCCGTCCATTCATTTTTTCTGCAAGTCTTCCACCTGCAAGCACCGCCAGTGCACTTGCAGCGCTGAGATATCTTGAAAATCACCCCGAACTTCCAGAAAAGCTTAAGTCCATTTCTGATTACGCAAGAAAAGCCTATGAAAGGAACAATATAGCTTTCTACCCTGGCATCACTCCAATAGTACCTATCTACACAAAAGATTCGGAATACACTCTGCGACTGGCGACCAACCTGTACAATTCGGGAGTCTATGTAAATCCGGTTCTGCCTCCTGCAACACCTGAGAACGAATGCCTTCTCAGGACCAGCCTGATGGCGACTGTGACAGAAGATCTTGTGGATGAAGCCGCAATAATCATCGCAAAGGAAATAGCAAAGCTGGACAAACATGAGCAATAGATTATTCCAGTACGGAAAAGACGTACTGATCACTGGGGCATC
>JAAYFO010000175.1 GCA_012728215.1 Spirochaetales bacterium
TGACACGAATGTACCCGAGATCACGTAGATCAGCGAATTCTTGTAACCAGTGATGATGTCCTTGTTCCTGAATACAGCCTTGTAAGCCTCGATGTCAGGATCGACCGGCCATAGCCAGACCTTGTTCTGAACGACCTTCTGCGCATTGCTCAATGAGCATGACAGAATGTACAGCAGCGGATAGAGGACGACAATGAAGCAAACCACGAGGAAGATCATGTTCAGGACATCGAATACCTTATCTGATTTGAGTTGTCTGAGAGTTTTGTGTTTCATTACCAGATACCTCCTTCATCCGAGACAAGTTTCGTCAATTTGTTGAATGTCAGGATGAGGATGATGTTGATCACCGAATTAAGAAGGTCAATTGCAGTCGAGTATGCGAAGTCGCTGGAAAGAAGACCCATCTTGTATACATAGGTCGACATTATTTCAGACGTTTCCAGGTTCAGTGCATTCTGCATCAGGAAAACCTTCTCGAATCCCAGGCTCATGACATATCCCATGTTCATTATGAACATGATGATGATTGTGCTTCTGATGCATGGTAGGTCTACGTACCATATCTTCTGCCACTTGTTGACCCCATCAACCCTTGCGGCTTCATAGAGTTCTGGGTTGATTCCGGTGAGCGCCGCCAGATAGATGATTGCGTTGTAACCGGTGTTCTGCCAGAGAGCTGACCATACATATATATGTTTGAACAGCTTCGGTTCACCCATGTAGTTGATGGTCTTGAGTCCCAGAAGTCTTCTGAGTCCGTTGAAGACTCCCATCGACGGATCAAGAAACTGAAGAAGGATTGCAACCATGACTACTGTGGAAATGAAGTAGGGTGCATAAGTTACAAGCTGAACTGCCTTCTTCCATTTCTGTGACCTGCATTCGTTAAGGCCGATGGCCATTATCACTGCCAGAGGAATGGAAGCAAACAGTGCATACATGCTGATGGAGAATGTGTTCCACATCGTCCTGAGAGCAGATGGATTGGAGAAGAACTTCTTGAACTGCCCCAGTCCGTACGGTTGTGCCCAAGCGCTGTTCCATATTCCCTTGGAAACGCTGTACCTGTTCTTGAATGCAAGGAGAATTCCATACATCGGGAAATATCTGAAAACCAGAAAGAACAGAATTGGCAATGCCACTATCAAGTAGAATTGCCAGTGCTTGGTTACTTTGGACCTGAAAGTCTGCCTGCAAAGCGGAAGTGCAGCGATTGCTGGATTGATCATTTCCTTTTTTGTCTTTTTCATATGTTCATTTTCGTTTTATAATTTGTGAATTGGAAAGGGTAAGTTTTCGTCAATTGGTTTATTTCCTTTTTCATCAGGGTTCTTTTTTTTGAAATGCATCAACTTATTAAAATTTTGACCTGTGATATTTAAAGTTACCATGCTGGCAATTTCAACTAAGTCTCTTCACTGCATGATGTAATCGTTGTATTGTGATTACATGAGTTACAAATGGCAGAATTCAGTGAGAGCAAATGCGGTCTCACAGTGGAAAAACCTGAAATACGGTATGTTCATTCATTTCGGTCTTTTCTCCCTCTGCGGAGGAATGTGGAATGGGAAAAATGTGGAGTATGGATACAGCGAGCAGATTCTTTCACATGGGCCGGTCCCTCATGCTGATTATGAGAAGCTTGCCGATGAGTTCTCCATCGAGAATTTCGATGCCGACAGAATAGCATCATTGGCAAAGGATTCGGGGATGAACTACATCGTTCTTGTGACCAAGCACCATGACGGATTCTGCCTCTTTCGGACTGCAACCACTGATTACAGTTCAGCCAACTCACCATGCCATCTGGATGTGGTCAAAAAGATTGCAGAGGCCTGCAGCAGGCATGGGTTGAAGTTCGGCATGTATTTCTCCTGGATTGACTGGCATTTCCCATATGCATTGCCAATAAGCCCGCACAATTCCGATGTCATTCCACCTAGGCACATGCAGTACAACATCGAGCAGCTTACAGAACTGCTTTCCAACTATGGTCCAATCTGCGAGCTCTGGATGGACATGGGCGCCCCTACTGTGGAGCAGTCAATGCAGGTCGCCGAGCTTGCCCATCGTCTCCAGCCGGGAATAATGATCAACGGAAGAGTATGGAACGATTTCGGTGACTTCGTGACCATGGCGGACAACGGCTATCCTGACTGCGAGCTTGATATCCCATGGCAGACTCCAGCAACTATCTATCATGAGACCTGGGGCTACAGAAGCTGGCAGAAGCGTAATGGAATGCAGAAGAAGATCGACACCATAACCGACAGCATCTTCAATGTCATGGATGGCGGAGGAAACTATCTTCTGAACATCGGTTTGATGGGTGATGGTTCCATAGTGCCTTTTGAGAGTGATGTTCTTCTTGCAATAGGAGAGAAGATAAGACAGAGAGGAGGGTTGGTCAGACATCCGCATTCTTTGAGAAATGCAGATGCTGTGCTTTCGGCAAAAACTGTCCTCCTTGAGGGAGGAACTCCTCACTTCCGCTATTCAGGTTCGGATTATTACAGCCTTCACAAGATCGTGACTGCGTACAGCTGGGTGATTGAAGTAGATGAGGATGGCTGGTACGACATCGGCTATGCTCTCAATGCCCCTCTGGAGCATGAACAGAAGCTTTGCATCGACATTGCCGATGAGACTTTCATATTCCCTATGAAGCGTGGGAAGAGTGAGTTCCCTATCTGTTCCAGCTTTCATCTTGAAAAGGGCAAGCATGCTGTGAGTGTCTACACTCCGGGACCGGATGTCAGCAGGCCGGAGTTCCCTGAACTAGTTGTAAAAATCAAATTTAACAGGCTATAATCCTTATTCATGAAGTCTTATGAAACAGTGTTGATCAAGCCTGCCTCGTCCCTTTGCAATATGAATTGCGATTATTGCTTCTACAAAGACGAGGTAAGTCATCGTGACAATGCATGTAATCCGATGATGAGTGAGGATACTGTTCGAAGCATCCTGAATGACTTTCTGCCACTGGCCAAGAATCTCTCGATCTGCTTTCAGGGTGGGGAACCTACGATGGCCGGTCTGAAGTGGTTTCAGCGGTTTGTGGAAATTGAACGTGAGCTTAACAGAGAGCACCTGACTTCCGTCACTTATTCAATTCAGACAAACGGGATTCTGATTGATGAAGAATGGTGCAAATTTCTTCACGAGAACCACTTCCTGGTAGGAGTCTCCTTTGATGGTTTTCCGAGGCTTCATGATGTTCACAGAGGAAGAACCGGAAGAAAGGTGCTTTCAGCGGTTAGAATGCTGAAGGATCACGAAGTGGAATTCAACATCGTCTGCGTAGTCACCGATGAAATGGTCGACAATGCTCCACAGGTATGGAACTACCTGATGGAAAATGACTTCAGATATCTTCAATTCATTCCATGCATGAATTTGATGGGGAAAAATGGTGGTCACGACTTTCTCAGTCCCAGATCTTATGGCATGTTCCTCCGATTTATCGCACAGCAATGGAATCTCTGCTACAAGAGAGGCATGCCTGTGTACATCCGGCTTCTGGAAAATTTCGGCAGCATTCTTCTTGGAAAAGGCATTGAGCAGTGCGATATCAACGGCCACTGCTCTGCCCAGTATGTGGTGGAAAGCAATGGGAATGTCTATCCATGCGACTTCTACTGCCTGGATGAGTGTCTTCTGGGGAATGTCAATAAGGATGAGATAGCATCGATTGATTCCCGAAGATATGAAATGCGATTTCAGGAGGATTCATTCTGCAATGATGAAGAATGCCGTCAATGCAGTTTCAGGCCATTCTGCAACGGAGGCTGCAAAAGAAACCGTGTAAATGGCAGATTCCGGTTCTGTGAAAGCTACAGAATGTTCTTGGAAGATGGCATGCAGCATGTCGTGGAAGTAGTTTCCAATATCAAATCAATGGAGAAGGGTTCCTCCTGAACCGATTATCTTTCCAAGCTTGTTTGACAAAATGGTGAGGTTGTCCAGAATCGAAGGTCTCCAGATTGAATCGTATGTACGTTCCATGTCATTTATGAAGTCTTCTGGAAGATGCCTGCAGAGCTGAAGCGAATAGGGGATGAGCTTTTTTTCTCCGGGGTGTCCCTGTCTGTTCATGGCGAACAGAATGTCGAAGTATGAGGCGAAGTAGGTTGCCACTCTATGGATTATGCTGTTTCGGTCATTTCTCTTCAGGGCGGTTCTTATCTGCTCCATTGCCAGGTCTCTGGCTTTTGGGTCTATCAAGGGCCAGTTCTTCTCCACAATGCTATGAACAAGCTGATCAGGATATGGCTTCATGACCTCAGCTTTGAGTGCAGTGAGCCTTCCATCCTTGTCAAACAGTATTTTGGAATGCTGAAGATTGAAGACAAAGCAGGTGGTGTAACCCGTTCTGGCGTTGCAGTTATGCCAGACATCATCGATTTCATGCTCTATCCAATCAAACGAACGGTACATGATATCGAAGTAGCCTTCCTCTGTATCGCCATTGTCAGTTTCCTCATAGATTGAGTTTCCCAGCGAGCTTGTCTGAAACAGAGGGCTCAGACTTGCGATTCTCTTTGCAATCGGTACATTGACATCGTAATAAACATACAGGTCGAAATCCGACAGGTCATCCTTGATGAGCTGTCCAGTGCCCTTGGAGCCAGACAGTGCCAAAGCCTGCACTTCCTCCATGGCTTCGAATGCTTTTATAACTTGTTCCAGTTTTGCCATGCGAATATTATATTTTAACTTATGATGAAGTTCAACTTGCGTGGGTTTCGAGTTGAAGTTGATAGATTTCTGCTTGATTCAGGCTTTCTTCTTTCTTTAATTTCATAAGAATGGGTAGAATATGCCTGCAGTGAGGATGTTTCACTCAATGACATCCAGCATTGTCAGCAGTCTAAAAAGAGATGCGTTCCAGTACACTGAAACCTCGTTAGTACTGTAGGAGGCAAGTTCATCCGCATAGCACATGCAAGGCTCAAGACCTTTGAAGTGCTCTATGGCATAGGGATCGTTGAGATACTGATTGGGGCCTCCGACAACCATTCCAGGCATTGGCTTGCCCAAAGCTTCCGATGGCCTGTGATGGGGATGCATCGGACTCCTTTCCCCAAACCCCGTGATATATGACATTTTTTGTGGGTTGTTCCCAAGGATATAGTCAAGTTGCTTTTTTGCGCATTCCCGGTAGATTGCTTTTCCTGAAAGAATGAAGGCATCAGCCAAAAGACACCCGTTGTCAGAAACTTCCATATTGCTTCCCCATCTGTAATTTTTCAGAGCAGCTCCAAAGGGATTGGAGTCTGAAATGCTGACGAGAATGTCTGCACGGGACATAATGTCAGCCTTGGCAGTCGATTTGAGCAAAGCTTTTGTTTTGCTGTGAATCAAACAGAGAAGTCCGTAAATTCCAACGCAGTTCCAGTCTCCTTGCGATGCATATTCTATGTCATAAAGAGAGCGTGCTTGTTTGAGAAAGCAATGATTCATAGTTGCACAGTACAATGCACATGAAGCAAAGAAACGTTCATCCTTGTCACAGGAATCCGAATACTCTCCAGTTACAATTCCCTCTGGGTTGGAAAAGGCAATGACTTCGGAATTGACCCGAAGAAAATCATTAGCCATCAATGCAGATGTCAGATACCGCTTCTCATCAAAAAGCAATGACGCAAAGGCCATGACTCCTGCGAAATCCGCAGTTGCGGCAGTCGATACTGGGCTTGCCACCAACTGTGCCGTTTCTTGCTCAGGCATGATGAATTGGGGAAAAGCTCTACAGGAGAGTTTGTGATAGACTGCACCATCACAACGCTGCATCTTGAGCATCCAATCAAGTTCCCATTGTGCTTCAATCAAGGCTTCAGGATGCCCAGAAAGCAATAGGTCCATCACAGCCTTTGCTCCTGGAACAACATAGCGCCCGTAATCACCAGCATCATGCCAGCCTCCGGAGCAGTTTTCCAGATAGTCATCATTGCCCCAAATCAGAGCTGAACCAGTGTGACAAGGCGGGTGTCCGAAGGGACCGGGGATATCTGTTCCGCAACGCTGAAGAGTGAGCATCTTCAGTACTGAATCCAAAAGTTCTTTGTACACTTCCTAACCCTTTACGCTTCCAAGAGTCAAATTTTCGATGATGAAGCGCGAGAGAAAAAGATAGACAATAATCAGAGGAATGATTGCGATGAAAATCATGATGTAGACCTTGGCAAGATCAAATTTCATGTAGTCGGCACTTCGAAGCTCTGCAATGAGGATAGGAATCGTCTTCTTGTTCTTGGAATTTATCACAAGCACTGGAATGAAGTAGTTGTTCCATGACGTGACGAAAGAGAAGATTCCCTGCACCGCCAAGGCAGGCTTGATCACCGGAAGTACAATGCGGTTGAAAGTCATGAATTCATTTGAACCATCCACTCTGGCTGCTTCGACCATCTCCTTTGGCACGACGCTGTCCATGTATTGCTTCATGTAGAAGAATACCGCAGGAGCGGCAATCGAAGGCAAAATCAGTGGCCAGTATGTATTCATCATCTTCATCTTGTCCACAAGGCGCAGGAATCCAAGAGCCGATACTTGAGTCGGAACCATCAAAATGAACATTATGAACGAAAAAGCGAAGTTGCGCCATTTGAAATCATACATGAATATTCCGAATGCCGTCATAGATGAGAAATAGGTCGAAAGTACTGCAGTGAGAGTAGCGATGAACACACTGTTGCACAATCCCTTGATGAGGGGAATGTTCGCATCAAAGAGCACATTATTCAGATTCTGAAAGAAATGACCACCGGGAACCAGATAGAACTTTGAAAGCAACTCTGAATGCAGTCTGGTGGAGTTCGTGATTAGAATCAAGAACGGGAACAAGCAGAACATGGCGATCAGAACGAGGAAGACATAGGCCAGTGCTCTCAGCAGATTGAGCTTGATGCTGTCTGAAGTCGGTCTTGCCGTTTTCCTGATTTTCCTGGGATTGGCAAAAAAGTTCATTTTCTGCCTCCTTTCTTGCCATAGCCACGCATCGTGAACTTATAGACAATTATGCTGGGAATCAGCGTAATGAAGAAGATGAAGACAGAAACCGCTCCGCCCAGACCGTAGTTCTTGGAATAAAGGTGATTGTTCAAGTACATGACAAGAGTAGTCGAAGTTCTGTCGGGACGACCTTCTCCGTTGGTGAGGATCTGAGGGACATCAAACATCTGGATTCCTCCAATAAGCGAAGTGACCATGACATAGGCCATAATAGGTGCAAGAAGAGGGATCGTGATTTTCCAAAATATCTGCCAAGTGCTGGCTCCATCTATTCTTGATGCCTCGAATAAGCTTGCATCGATTCCCATAATGCCTGCCATGAGCAGTATCGTGGTATTTCCGAACCACATCATAGTGTTCATCGTGGCAATAAGGCTACGAGTGGTTCCTGTATATGCGAAATAACGTATTGGTTCATCTATCCAACCGAACTCCAGCATCATGTTGTTCATGGGCCCTCCATCGGAGAACAGAGCGAAGAACAGCATTGAGAAAGCAGAAGCCATGATCAGGTTCGGCATGTAAATCACAGTCTTGAAGAACTGCTTTCCCTTCAGGTTGAGCCTGGAACTTGTGAAGATAAGCGAAAGAATAACGGCGAACAGCATCTGGGGTATGAAGCCCAGAATCCAGAGGAAGAATGTGTTTGCAGTATATTTTGGCAGGTTCCCGCTGGTCAGGACTGTCTTGTAGTTCTCAAGTCCTATGAAGTTCGGTCCTATCTGCTTCAGCCCTACCCGGTATGTCTCGAAGAAGCTGTTGTAGAAAGTCGAAATCA
>JAAYFO010000176.1 GCA_012728215.1 Spirochaetales bacterium
AGGTTATGAAGCCGTCTCCATGAGAGAGATAGCCGAAGAGCTGGGAATGACAAAGGCTGCCTTGTACAAGCACTTTGAGAGTAAGCGGGATATCTTTTCAAGCATTATCCAGCGAATGGAGAGAGAGGACTTTTGCCGAGCACAGGATTTTGATCTTCCAGTAAGCACTGTATCTGTTGACTTGGAATCATATCAGAGAACCCAGCTTTCAAATCTCGTTGGGTTCACCCGGTCGCAGTTCCATTATTGGACGGAGGATTCATTCGCTTCCCGGTTCAGAAAGATGCTGACATTGGAGAAATACAATGACAAGGCCATGAAGAAGCTTTTTGAACAATACGTATGTTCTGGTCCATTGGGGTATGTTGCTGATCTGCTGAGACAAAAAAATGCAGATGAGGCTGAAGCACGGCACAAGGCGTTGGAATTCTACGGGCCTGTGTTCATGCTTTACAGTCTTTATGACAGCTTGGAAGATAAATCTTCAGTCATGGAAATGCTTGATGAACACTTGAGAAGATTTCAGCAATCTTGGGAGGAATGAAAGAAGATGCATGCAGATGGTTATTTGATCAGACAGGAAACGCCGGAAGATTACAGAGCGACTGAAAACCTCGTCCGAGAAGCATTCTGGAATGTCTACAGGCCTGGTTGCCTGGAACACTACGTGCTTCACACTTATCGTGAAAGAGAAGACTTTGTTCCTGAATTGGATCTTGTGATGGAGAAGGAGGGAACTCTGATTGGTCAGGTGATGTATGTGAAAGCTGTGATCATCCTGGATTCAGGAGATGAACTTCCAATCATGACCATGGGGCCGATAGGAATTGCTCCGCAATACAAGAGACAGGGCTATGGGAAGGCTTTGCTGGATTATTCAATGGAAAAGGCAAGGCGAATTGGTACAGGGGCTTTGTGTTTTGAAGGAAACATTGACTTCTATGGAAAATCAGGCTTTGTCGTGGCCTCCACTATGGGAATCCATTATTATGCTGAACCTAAGGATGCGGTTGTTCCCTATTTCCTCTGCAAGGAGCTGAGAAAAGGCTATCTTAAAGGGGTAAGCGGAACCTATCATACTCCGAATGGGTACTTCGTTGATGAGAATGACGCAGAACGATTCGATCAGTCGTTTCCTTTAAAGGAGAAACTTAAACTACCAGGACAGATATTCTGATCCTGGTAGTTTGAATGATGCTATTTGAAGCTTGCGGCAAATCCAGGTACATCCATCGACAACCCAAGTGTGACTGCCAAGGCCTTCTTGTTGTGAGTAAGGTCAAATCCACCACTCATTGCACCTTTTACAGTAAATCCCGGTTTCCAGGACCAATCGGCTCCGATATCCAGAATGATTGTCTTGGTGATATCGCCACGGAGCTTGAACCTATAATCCATGTAATCAGGAACATCAGCGGATCCAAAGGGACTGTCTATATCATATGATCCGCGGATAAGGAATTCCGCTGTGGCGAATACAGACCATGTTCTGCAGTCATATTTGACATTGATCCTGTGAAGCATTGTATTTGGTCCATATGGAAAGCCTATGAAGAATGCGTTGATGTCATCGATATAGCCTTGCCCGAATGTGAATGTTCTGATTGGAATTGTGAATTTTCCTGTGTCGCGATCACGATTGTAGAGATAAGGAGTTGTGAAATACCATTCGTATGTGATGTTAAGGCCATCTGTGAACTTGAGATTCTTCTCTCTTTTTACGTAATCATGATAATCCAGCTCCGATATTTCACGTGATTGGGAATCCAGGATATGATACTGCATTCCTGCATTGAATCCCATTGCGGCAGGTTTCCCGTTTGGATTTGAAATCTCGTGCGGAAGATCGAAATCATCCATTACGAATTCGCCATAAATTCTTAGCTTGCCGAAATTTCCCATTGGAATCATTCCTTCCAGATCCAGCACCAGCATCACGTTGGATTTCTTGTCCTGATAAAGGTTGTGCCAGATCCCCAGTGGAGTGAAATCCATCAGATTGGGCATTTCGTCATAAACCATGTTCAGCTCACCGAAACCTGCCCGAAAAAAGTCATTTCCCCATCCCATCCTATGTGCAAATAAAGTCTTCAGTCCCTTGCCAGGAGTCTCATTGAAGACGTTTGAACTGAAGCCGGACACGATGAAGTTATACCAGAACTCTCCATTTCCAGCGGGTGTTGCATAGCTAAACCATGCATTATCCATGAAAGGAGCACTGTTGTTGATTGCCATGCTGTAATCCGAAGGTCCCCATTTTATCTGCCTGCGTCCAATTGAGGCGTAGAATTTATTGAACTTTACTTCAACGAATCCCACTCGTGGGAAATTGAGATCAAGGATTGCATCCATGGAATTGCCGACAAATGGTATGTTGGAATATGATGTGCTTGTAAAATAAGTGTCAAATGCCCTTCTTATATCCAGATTGAATACCAGACCGAAGTGCTCGTCATCAATCTTGATTCCCAAATCCATGAGACTTGTCTCATCGAAGTACCGTCGATAGAGATCCTGATAATTTTCATACCAGCCATCGACTTCCTTTCCCTTGACTTCTCCTGTCACGCTTGAAAGAAGGCTGGACTGATAGAA
>JAAYFO010000177.1 GCA_012728215.1 Spirochaetales bacterium
ACAGCCTGTGATATTTTCCACAACCCAATGCATCCATATACGCTTGGATTGATGAAGAGCCGTCCGAACTTTGTTGGCTCGGATGACAAGCTGTATTCAATCCCTGGCAGCGTTCCTAATCCTATTGATCTGCCAAACCATTGCTTCTTCCGCAACCGTTGCGAAAAGGCTGTGGCAAAATGCGGAAGCCCTTATCCATGCATGAGGAGTGTCAGCCCGACCCACAAGGTTGCCTGCTATCTCTTCAATGAAGATGGAAGTCTTCTTGATCCTGACATGAAGATTGATTCTCCTCTCTCTATTCTGAAGAGTATGGAAAAGAAGCTTGAAGATGCAAAAGGGGCAACCAAATGAGTGAACAAGAACTGAAAGAGATTAAGAAAAAGGATTCTGTGGATATCAAGGTTCCTGATGATGTCCTTCTGCGTGTGGTCGATCTGAAGAAGTATTTCCCAATCAAGTCCGGAGTTGCCCAGCGTGTTGTCGGTCATGTGAAAGCCGTTGATGGTGTGTCATTTGATCTGAAGAGAGGAAAGACATATGGCTTGGTTGGAGAAAGCGGATGTGGAAAGACAACCATTGGAAGAACGATTCTCCGTCTCACCGATCCGACTGCAGGACATGCCTACTACAAGGGGCATGATTTGTTTGCTCTGAAGAAGAAGGAGCTCAGGCTTCTCAGACCTCAGTTGCAGATGATATTCCAAGACCCTTATTCGTCACTGGATCCGAGAATGCCTATTGGCGAGATAATCGGAGAAGCTGTGAAGGAACATAACATTGTTCCATTGAATCAATGGCATGATTATGTCCTTTCGGTGATGAAGGACTGTGATCTGAAGACTTATCAGATAGACCGCTATCCTCATGAATTTTCAGGAGGCCAGCGACAGAGAATCTGTATCGCAAGAGCACTTGCATTGAATCCTGAACTGATTGTTGCTGATGAACCTGTTTCTGCACTTGATGTGTCGATACAGGCACAGGTCATCAATTTGATGAAGGATCTTCAGCAGGAGCGTGGTTTGTCCTACTTGTTCATTTCTCATGACTTGAGCGTAGTGGAATATATTTCGGATGTTGTAGGTGTCATGTATCTGGGATCGCTTGTCGAGATGGCCCCCAAGGCGCAGCTCTTCAAGACTCCACTGCATCCCTACACACAGGCCTTGCTCTCAGCTGTTCCTGTTCCTGATCCTGACTATCATATGAACCGTGTCGTGCTTCAAGGTGATATTCCTTCTCCTGCCAATCCTCCAAAGGGATGCAAGTTCCATACAAGATGTGAGCATTGCATGGAGATCTGCAAGGAAGTCGCTCCAGAGTACAAGGATGTAGGAAACGGGCATTTCTGTGCCTGTCATCTGTTTGATCAGAAGTGATTTTGGGTCGTGCCAGATCAGATTCAACAAGGGATTTCCATTTTGGAAATCCCTGTTTGATTTCATCGTTAGATTGACATCCCTGCAAAAGATTCATAGAATACTACTTGCATAAGCTCTGATAGCTCAGCTGGATAGAGCACATCCCTCCTAAGGATGGGGTCGGGCGTTCGAATCGCCCTCGGGGCAAAGCATGGGCAGGTCTGAAATGACCTGCTCTTTTTTATTCATTGCCTTCATTCTGTCCGTCATGAGGAAATGCGGCCATCATTGCTCCTGCTGCCATTATGATCAAAGCAATGAAATAACGGATTGGAGCATGTTCCTTAAGCACGATGAAGGACAGTGCAGCTGCGACAAAAGGCGATACAGCATAGAATGTGCTTGTCATTGCTGCTCCAATATAACGCTGGGCAAGAATATAGAAGTATATGCTTAGTCCGTATGCAACGAACCCCAGCACCAGTGTGAAAGCGATATAGGCCAAGTCCTTTGAAGTCTGACCAAGAATCAGAGCCACGACAAGCGAGCCGGTTCCTGAACCGAATCCTTTGATCACGACAATCTCGAGAGGATCCTTGCTTGACAGTCTTCGTGTGCAGTTGTTTTCAAGCCCCCAGCAGACACATGCCAGCAAGACAAAGATCGAACCAGTGGAGAATGATAGACTGGAAGTGTCCTCAAGCGACAGCAATATGCTGGCACATGTGACAAGCATGATGGCAAGCCAGAGCCTGAGGCTGATCTTTTCCCTGAAGAAAATCCATGCAATCATCGAAGTAGCCACTATCTCGAAGTTGTTTAGCAATGAAGTGTTTGCGGCAGTGGTTCTTGCAAGACCTATCATCAGAAAAATCGGTGCAATGATGTCAAGTACGATCATTGCCACTGTCCATGGAAGTTCCGCTTTTGTCAGTGGAAGCTCCATGGTGGTCTTTTTTCGGAATTGCCTTACAATGAAAGTTCCAATCCCTGCTCCCAGGTATAGAAGAGCTGCCATAAGTGCAGGTGGAATCTTCTGAAGCAGGATCTTTGATATTGGAGTGCTCAAAGCGTAAAGAACCGCAGCTAGAACTGCAAACAGAACTGCTCTGCCTTGTTTGTTTTTCATAAAGAGAACTATATCTTATCCAAATGTCGATGTAGACCGTCAGTCGATGATCTGGCTCACCGTCTTGATGAATTTGTCCTTGTCGTATTCGATGTGGAACGCATAAGTTGTTCCACTGGTCTCGGCCTTTACAGTTATGTCGAGGAACTTGCAGTTCTTGAACTGATTGAATACGTATCGCATATCATGGTCTTGGAGGGTTATAGGGCAGTTGTCGAACATGTGTTCTGGATTCATTCGCACTGTTCTGCCATAGTCCAGCTTGATTGCCATTTCGATAGGTTCTCTCTTGCTGAACTTCATGAAGGAATCGGAGCCTTTATTCTGGAAGAAGAATGCGAGTGCCGGTCCGTTCTTTGTACGGAAGAAACGAAGAATCACAGTCCCGTCGGAGGACTTCCCGTCTGATGTCGTGATTGTCATGTCAACAGGACTGCTGACTGCACTTTTCACAGTCTTGCCTGTTCCGATGTCATCATGCCAGTTTTCAGAAGCGAACTTTGTCGCGGCAAGCAGACTTGCCATTGCAATAAGCAGTACCAATGCTGTAGCGATTATTCTTTTCCTTTTCATTAACTCCTCCAGTTATGTCTTTTCAGTAACTTTACATACAATCATTATGACTTGTCAATTTGGAATTGGCTCAAAGAGAAAAAACATCATTTATTGAAGTTTTTTATTTGATAACTGTTGTCAATCCCCAAATTGAACTTTTTCCACGTTACGTATGAGTCACACTAAATAATGACTACGTGAGGCACACTTAATAATGACCTGATGGCTTTATCATTTAGAGAATTGTGCTATA
>JAAYFO010000178.1 GCA_012728215.1 Spirochaetales bacterium
ATCAGAAGATTCCTGCCCAAAGGAACAGACTTCGCAAAGATCAAGAACAAAACGGTGAAGGAAGTCCAACACTGGATGAACACCTACCCCAGGAGGATACTGGGTGGGGAGACACCACTGAAGGCTTTCAAAAGAGAGTTCAACCTAACGAACTCTACTATACAGATACTGGAGGTATCCTAATGAAGAAAGTTAAGAATCAATTAAGTGGACATTTCTCTTTACAAGAGACCATGATGTGAAGGCAGGCGAGTTCATCCTGAAGAATTCCTGTTCAAAACATGATCAAAAGAGAATCCACTAAACGCTCATGAATGTCCGTCAACTTCCTTTCTTGCTTTTCTCTTTTTCAATGAGATTATGATACGACACAATGCCGTGAGCAATTGCAAAAGGAATCAGAAATGCAAGTGATATCAGATTGTTCATCCAAATTGATGCCAGAACAAAATATACCAATGGAAATATCACAAGAGGCATAGGCACGCAAAGAAAGCTCTCCTTTAGAAGCTTGCGGTCACAGCCATTTCTGTAATAGCGAATCCATGTGGCAGTGTACAGAATCAGGAACAGCGCTGCAACGAACATCAACGGGGAAAGATAATCAATCTGCTTTCCGCTGATCAGTATGCATAGAGAAATGGCATAAAGGCTTCGTGAGGCTTTTTCAAGAGATTCCAGACCGGAAGAGGTCTTCTTCTCTGCTTTATTATTCTTTCCTTGATTATCTGAAATCGCACAAAACGGCACATTGATAATCATTGGGAGAAGAAACACAACAAATCCAGTCCAGGAAAAACCTAAATACATCAAATCTCCTTTTTTCTGACCTTATCCAGTCGGCGATTTCTGAAGTACAGAAAAAAATCAACCATCACCATAGAGAAGTTCAGCAAATAGAAAAACAGCACATACCACTTGAAGGAAGGACTGAACAGCTTTGCTAGAATTCCACAGACGTATCCGACAAGTACCAGAACCATGAAAAGCAGACTCTTTCCCTTTGCTGTTCTCGCCTTGAATGACTTTATCACATTGAAAGGCCATGCGAATCCGAAGCTTATCAGCATCAATATCTCAAGTATTTCATAAACCGTCATAATTCATCCTTCCTCACTCACTTTACCATTTTCACTCATTCAGATAAAGACAGCGCAGCGGCAAACCCGACTTCATCCAAGATAGCATGATCATGACAACTGAAGACGCATGAGGATGGTTTCCTGATACAAGCCATTCCGGCATCGAAACCCCAATGGATTTCTACCGAATTTTCGGAAGCCTTCAATCTCATACAAGGCGATTGCCACCTTGTTGTCACTGACCACCTCCAACTCCAGCTGGGCATATCCAGCCTTGCGGGCACAATGAATGCATGCGTCCATCAGAGCTTTTCCAATTCCGAGATTCCAGTAAGCCTTTTCAACGCTTATTCCAAGCACAGCACGATGCTTGACCTTGTACTTTTCCCCTACCTTCTCAATGCCGGAACTTCCAATTATTTTCCCATCTATGACGGCACATAGCTCAATCTCATCGGCACTCTGCTCCTTAGTCATGAGAAAGGTGCGTTCTTCGCATTCGTTGTAACTGTTTTCGTCAGGATAACTCAAAAGAAAATCAGTTTCTCCATGAGTAAGATTGAAGCTTCTGACCATCTCTGCAGCATCTTCTGCTCCTGCCTGACGAATCAAGCAGGTTTTATTATTCTTCAGCAGCACTTGCTTTCTATATTTCATTCGGAACCCCTTCTGGTTTGCCAGTGAAATTCCCAATTTCCATTTCCAGCAACCTGAACACATTTGCAACAAGAAAGCCATCGGCAATCGCATGGTTCATCCTGACTGTGAGCGGCATCATCAGTCTTCCGGATTCCTCCCTGTAACGACCCCAGTTGATAATCGGCTGGAAATACAGATATCCATCCGGGAGCTCCAGATTCATTGAATCATACGACACCCATGAGATATATGATGCATCAAACCAGTTTATGTGATTTTCGGCGTCCAGCCCATATTCACGGCTTTTTTTGGCCTTGACGATATCAGCCATGCAGGCTGCGTAGAACTTATCGTAAGCAGGATCATACACTGAATAAACCGGAGTGCAGGTTTCCGTATCCTCGTGGAATACGTAGTGGGCAGGGTTTATCCTGTCATAGCATACAAGATCATTCTCAGGATATCTGAGCACCATCCTGTAGTCCTCACGGGAGTTCAGCACCTTTGCCAGAAGATAAAGAAAATTTACATAGAACTTCGTTTCAGTTTGCACCGAAAACTGCTTAAGATCGGTCACATCAATCCTTGCTGTCATGGAAAGAGAGCACTTGCAATCCTCAGAGAAATGCCGAAGCACATCCTTCCGATAATACTTCTTGATATCGACAAGATGAAAATCCATAGATTCTCCTCATGGATGAGTTTAGACAGTTTTAAAATATGAGACAATGCTTTTTGGATCAGCAAAAGGGAAAAACAAAGTCATCAAAACCTGAAAAAATAAGAAAACGGGATGAGAGCTGCAAGGAACAATAGATTATAGAAAGTGAATATTGCAAAATAATATGCTCCCTCAGACTTTCTTATGCCACTATATCCCTTGAATGAGATCAATGAAGCCAGGGAAGCTATAAGAGTCCCCAGACCACCGATATTAACACCGAGCAGCAGCATCCGGATATCTGAAGCAAAACCTGAAAGCATTATTGCAGCAGGGACATTGCTGATCAGCTGGCTGAGCCCCAATCCCCACCAGTACTCATTTCCAGAAAGGCTTGTTTCCAACATCGACGAAATCTGAGGAATTCTCTTCATGTTTCCAACAAAGATGAAAAAGGCACAGAAAGTAAGAAGAAGAGCATAGTCGACCTTAAGGAAGACCTTTCGGTTGAAGACAAGAATCACCAAGGCTGCA
>JAAYFO010000020.1 GCA_012728215.1 Spirochaetales bacterium
CTGCTTGACCTTTCTTGCAAGGAGGTCCTCAAGCACCGAAGTGGCGAAATCATCCTTTTCAGGTTGCCGGGAGGGATCCTTTAGTGACAGCTTGCTTTTGAACCTGAGGAAGGAACCGAAGTTGAAGGCGATCTGCCCTGCCTTGAGATACTCCCAGATTGTGCTTTGCCCCGGACCAGCCATGATCTCAGGGAAGTTGTACTTGATCGAGCTGCCGGCATGTCCTGTGACAGGCCACATTATCGCCGCTGAGTCAATTCCTGCGTCATGCGCTGCCTCAAAGATCGTCTTTGTCTTCAATTGACGGCTGTCCCATCTCCAAAAACTTTGTTCACCAGGCTCCAGACCAGTGTTGGAGATCAGACCATGCTCCTCCGGAAGACGGCCGGTGCTGACAGATGCATGAACTGGATATGTATTGGAGACGAATATGCTCTTGGTATTCTCGAAAAGGCTCCCTTTGTTCTTTAGCTTCCAGATATTTGCACGGTTATCCAGCAGAGACAGTTCCTCGCTTCCAACCGCATCAAAGCTCACAACAAGCAATTTTTTCTTTTCATTCACTTCCACAGACAATCACCAACTTACCCTACAAAAGTAATTAAAACATTTATGACATTGATTTGTAAAGAAAAATGTAACTTGCAAAGTTCAAAAACCAACTATTTGTTGATGATAAGCAATAAATGAATCAAGAACATGAAGTAAAAAACAAGCAAATTCACATCGAAGTCTGCTGTGCTCAATGTTGATTTCATCAAAGATGATAACAGTTCCGGCTGTCATGATGTCAATCAATGTACTTTCTTGCAGTGTCTTTCAAAGCTCTGCAGCCACTTAGAGATTCGGATGCTTCTTTACAACAAGCCGTTTAAGAATTTTCCTTTGACTGTTTTTTGGTGAATAGCATTGCATAGTAGCAGAAAAGCAGGTTTTGTTGTATACTTTGTCTTTCAGGAGGAATTTATGTCTGACTATATGAATGGAACAGGAATTCAGTATCATCTCAGGATAAAGAAGGGAGATGTCGGCCGCTATGTGATCCTTCCAGGGGACCCCAAGAGAGTGCCTCTGATTGCTCAACACCTCACTGATGCCAGACCAATTGCAGACAGCAGGGAATATGTAACATACACAGGAACCATAGACGGTGAACCTGTGAGCGTCGTATCTACAGGAATCGGAGGTCCCAGCGCATCAATCGCCATGGAGGAACTGGTCGCCTGCGGTGCAGACACATTCATACGAATGGGAACATGCGGAGGCATTGACCTCAGTGTCATGGGATCAGACATAGTCATTGCCACAGGTGCGGTACGTGCAGAAGGTACAAGCCGGGAATATGCACCTATAGAATTTCCCGCAGTGGCGAACTATGATGTGATCACGGCAATCCGGAAGGCGGCAATCGACCTTGGGATGAAGTATCATCTTGGAATCGTCCAGTGCAAGGATTCATTCTACGGACAGCACAGCCCTGACAGGATGCCTGTATCATATGAACTCAAGCAGAAATGGGAAGCATGGAAGGCACTTGGCGTACTTGCCAGTGAAATGGAAAGCGCCGCATTGTTCACCGTGGCTTCCGCACTGAAAGTCAGATGCGGTTCCGAATTCTTCGTTGTAGGAAATCAGGAAAGAGAAGCATTGGGAATGTCAAATCCCAAATTCCATGATACAGACACTGCAATCGAGGTTTCAGTGCAGGCGATACGGAACCTGATTGAAGCAGACCGCAAGCAGAAGAAGTAGGATCATGAATTTCAAGCTCAGAAGCCGGTCGATTCCTCTGAATCCTTTTCTGGTCATTCTTGTCCTGGTGATGGCCATTTCCATTTCCGACCTGAATGCATCAGACAGTACATTCAGATATCATTACCAGCTTCTGGGAAAAGAAGATCAACAACTGTACAAGAGGATTCAGGACTGTGTAAAACTGTGTGGAGACACTCTTCAGGATGTTCCGGATTCGTTTGCACAAATCGATCACATATTCGACTATGTCCTGCTTGACAATCCACGTTTTTTCTACTGCCTGCCTAGCTACACCCTTGTCACCAACACTCGAAATGACATCCCCTATCGTCATGACATGACATTCTCATATGAGAAAATTGAGAAGAAGAACGAGCGAACCAGAAATGTCGTCGATTCGATTCTGACAATCCTTCAAAGCATTGATGACCCAAGAAGCGATTACGACATCGTCAAAGGCGTCTACGAATACCTTGGCAGAAACTGCCTCTATGACGAAGCCTATCCCGACTAGAGTCTGTACAGCGTTCTGGTTGAGAAAAGAGGAGTCTGCGCCGGATTCGCAAAATCATTTGCATACATAATGGAGCTTGCTGGAATTCCCTGCGTTACTGCTACCGGAACGCTCGAAGGCCAAAGGCACAGCTGGAACATGGTCAGGCTTGGTGACAACTGGTATCACATAGATGTGACGGCAAGCACTTCACTTGCAGATTCAAAAGATGCCTTCTACAGCTTTCTCTGCGTATCGGACCAACAGTTATTCAAGACCCATGCAGCCGATTCGAACACCCCGCTTCCAAGTGCTATCAGCGGTGACAAGGAATACTTCCAACGCAATGGCAGAAGGATGAACATCTGGATATATGATGAGTTTTTGAAAATGCTTGAGGATGCATGTCCCAAGTCAGAAAGCACGCTGACAATCAAATTCGGAACCCAGACAGCAATGGACAATGCCAAGCTGGTGCTGTTCGGACAATCCAGAATCTTCGATGCCTTCGATTCGGCTGGAATCAGCAAATCAACAGTGGACTACTCTATTGAAAAGGAACTGCTGCTGCTTTCCATCAAACTGAAATGATTTTCCAGTTCATCCAAGAACCACATAAGTCTTGCCTTGTCCTCCATCTTCGGGGACAGCGAACTTGAATGACTCAACATTTCGCACCTTGGAAAGATACTGATGAATTCCATGGGACAATATTCCATCACCATAACCATGAATTATGGCAAACGACGAAAGCCCATGGACGAGGCATGCCTCTATCTGGTCGGAAACAGCTTCAGTGGCTTCCTGGAGGGTCTTGCCACGAACATCGAGGACGAGCTTCGGTCTCAGTGAAGGAACAGAATATTCCACATGGACCTTCTTCCCCTCGATCCGAGGAGCGACAAGCAGCTCCGATTCCTTGAAGGTGAACTTCATAGGTCCGATGGCGACCTGCCACTTTCCCTTCCCTTCTCTTCTCACTATGGTGCCAAGACGCTTGTATGTACCGCACAGAACATCCATTCCCACTTCGAAACAAACATCGGCGCTTGGTTCGAAGGCACGTGATTCAATGGATTCGGACTGACTCTCCAAACGGGATTCAAATCTCTTCTCACCTTCCTCCAAGTCACTGATGAACTTCTTCACCTTCCGCGTCTTCTCCCTATCCATTTCGCCGGTACGAAGCTCTGTCACCAGATTCTCCAGCATCTTCCTGGAGTCGGCAATGAAACTGTCCATTTCAGTGAGCTTTCCTGACTTGATGAAGTATTCCTTCTGATCGAGCTTCAACGCCTTCAGATCGTTCTTCCTTATCTGCTCGCTCAAGGCTTTCTCCTTGGCGGCAATCTCCGAAAGACGTGCATCGGCTTCCAACCTGCGTTGCTCAAGCCCCTTTATAAGGGAACTCACGCTTACTTCATCTTTTCCAAGGAATTCCCTTGCCATCTGAATCACCGGACGAGGCAGCTTCATTCTGATGGCAGTGTCCAGTGCATGGCTTTCCCCTGGTAGTCCAGCTATGACTCTGAACGTGGGCTTGTGGGTCTTCTCATCGAATTCCATTGAAGCATTCACCACATTCTCACTCACATAGGCAAATTGCTTCAGCGCATTGTGATGACTGGAGACAAGCGTCGTTTTGCAATGCTCCATGCAGTACTGAAGCACCGCCTTGGCTATGGCTGAACCTTCCACCTCATCAGTGCCGGATCCAAGCTCGTCAAGAATCACCAGAGACGAAAGGCTCATGCTTCTCAGAATGAATCCAATCTGATGCATATGCCCGGAAAAAGTGGAGAGATTGGCTTCTATTGACTGATCATCACCGATATCGGTGAATATCTCATCGTAAAGAGGGAGCGAAGTTCCATCAGAAGCAGGAACAAACCCGCATATCTGATTCAGGAGCACCATCAGTCCCACAGTCTTGATTGTGACTGTCTTGCCGCCTGCATTAGGACCGGAAATCACCATGGCACTGACGTTTGACCCGATATTTATGGTTATTGGAACAGCGTTCTGTCTAAGAAGGGGATGACGGCAGTTCAGAATGGAAACAGAACCATTTTCGCTGAGAAGGACTTTGCTGCAGGAACTCGCCCTTGCCCACACAGCATAGCTGTAAAGAGAATCGGCAGTGCTTATTCGCCGTGAAAGCTCTCTCAAAGCCATTTCACAAGAGAATACCTGCTGCGAAAGATCGTTTACAAGCCGTGCTATCTCAATCTGAAGCTTCTGTTCGGCCATGACCACATTGTTGTTGTACTCGACAAGCTTGAAAGGTTCAACAAACAAAGTCTGATTGGAAGCACTGTAGCTATGAACCAGGCCAGGCATCTGAGATTTGAGCTCGGCCTTGAGTGGAATCACAACCCGTGAATCCTTGAATGAAGGCTTGTCGGACTGCATCAGTTCGCGATTTGCCGAAACCAGCTGACTGCTGTACCGTGAACGATCAATGCGACGCTGCTCGATCTCTGCAATCGCCCTTGCAACCGTGGGATAGGTCTTCTTCACCTGACCTGGAGACTCAAGCACGTTGGAAATGGCCTTCTCCAATGAAATCAGACTATCGTCGATCTCTCCAATCAGCGAAGACACCGGATACAACGACAATCTGGCATCCTCGCTTGGAATCGAAAGGAATTCACTCAGCAATCTGGCACTTCTCAGCCACGTGCCGATATCATAAATCGCACAAGGGTCAAGAGAACCATAAGGCTTGGACTGAATCAGTTCCAGAGATTCAAAGATATCAGGAAACGACTCCAGTGAAGGAGAGGCATTCTCCGACAGAAGAGCCAGGATAGAATCAATCCTCCCCTGTGTTTCCAAATAGGATGCCATTTCAGTCTGAAGCTGGGCATTCAAGATGCTGGAAGCACCCTCTGCACTGAGGCAGTAACCCTTTATCTGGTTCAGAACTTCCCGCAGCCCCAGATCCTCAATTGTCCTTCTTAACATCTTCCTTATCCTTCTCAACCGCCCTGCGCCAGACTGGAGTCTTGTCGTCCAGGCTGTGCAGCATCCGGATATAGCTTTCGTAGCGATCCTTGTCGATACGCCCTTGTTCGACCAGTTTCTTCACTTCACAGCCAGGCTCGGTGTCATGCAGGCATCTCCAGTATTCGCAGGAAGCCGAAGGCTCTGTGAATTCCACGAAAGCCTCTGCAATCCTGTGTGGATCATCGTGCCAGA
>JAAYFO010000179.1 GCA_012728215.1 Spirochaetales bacterium
GGTTTACACACTGCCAGCCTTGTTTTTCGTTTTGATTCTGATGGTATTCCCGGTCTGCTATACATTCGGTTTAAGTTTTACTGATTGGACGCTTACCAGCGGAAAGAGCATATCCTTCACCGGTCTTAAAAGCTACATCACGGTGCTCCAGGAACCCAGATTCTGGGATGCATTCAAGAGGACTCTCGAGTTCACATTCTGGGCGGTTCTGTTTGAAGTACTGCTGGGAATAATCATTGGATTACTGCTAAACAAGCAATTCAAAGGAAAGGGAATAGCAAAAACTCTGCTTCTGCTTCCGCTTGTTGCCACTCCGGTTGCAATCGGAATCGTATGGACACTATTCTATGACCCGACAATAGGATTCCTCAATTACTGCCTAAACCTTCTGGGACTTCCGCAAAGCGGCTGGCATACAGATGCAGCCACAGTCATGCCATCATTGATTCTTGTAGATGTATGGCAATGGACTCCAATGATAACAATCATGGTTCTCGCTGGCCTTTCTGGTCTCTCTGATGAACCTTACGAATCAGCCACTGTCGATGGGGCGAACGCATGGCAAATCCTCAGGCATATAACATTGCCGATGCTTATGCCTACAATTCTGACAGCAACAGTACTCAGACTTATTGAAGCTCTGAAGACTTATGATATCATTTATTCAATGACACAGGGCGGACCTGGCTATGCATCTGAAACACTTAATCTACTTTCATACAAATACAGCTTCGAATACTTCCGCATGGGACAGTCATCCGTGATGCTTGTATTCCTTTTCATTTTGGTTCTGGTTTTCAGCCTTGCAGTGATGCGAATCAGAAAGGCAACGGAGGTTTGATATGGTTTCAAAGAAAAACCCGTTGAAAACAATTCTGTTCTATCTGCTCATCATAATTATTCTCATCCCGATAGTATTTCCCTTCATCTGGATGCTGATGAGTTCATTCAAGACACAGGTAGACATCATTTCATGGCCACCGAAATTCATATTCAAGCCTACTCTGAACAACTACAAGCGTGTATTTGTGGAACAGCACTTCCTGGCTTACTTGAAGAACTCGACAATTGTTGCTGTGTTTGCAGTAGGTCTGTCACTGCTTCTCGGACTTCCCGCAGCTTATGCTATTGCAAGAAATAACATGGACAAGACCTCCATGTTCATACTGGTAGCAAGGCTGCTTCCTGGAATCTCGTTCCTCATGCCGTGGTACATCATATTTTCACGTCTAAAGCTAATGGACAGTTATGTAGCCTTGATCCTATCGCATATGCTCATTGCATTGCCTCTGATAATCTGGACGATGGTACCCTATTTCAAATCCATTCCAATGGAGATGGATGAATCGGCAATGATTGACGGGGCAACTCGTACACGATCATTTGTCTCCATAATTCTTCCGTTAGCAGGACCTGGAATAGTCACTGCCACAACTTTGAGCTTTATTTACAGCTGGAACAACTTCATGTTCAGCCAGGTACTCTCCCGGCAGAAAACGAGGACTCTTCCAATTGCAGTATACAACTTCCTTTCGTATGTAGAAGTTGCATGGGGTGCAGTGATGGCTGCGGCAGTTGCCATAATTTTACCTGCAATCATTATTACTATGATATTCCAGAAATATGTAATCAAAGGTCTTACCGCTGGAGCCGTAAAAGGATAGAGAGGAAAATTATGGTACAGCCACTGTCACCCAGCAGGTGTGTCATCAGATGCGGTTGCATGGAATCAGACATCTGAATAGTTCCAGGCATTTTTTCATGGAATATATAATTGAAAGCTTTAAAAACATCGTTTTCATCAGAATGAAATAACTGGTTTGCGTTATCTTTTACTCATGAATCCTTTTTCTGATTGTCAATGTTTACTGGATTATTCTCTGTTTTATAGCTACTTGCACTTCGGGATTTGAGCCTTGAACAAGAAACCTTGAATGATAGCTTTTCCGATTTTGCTTGACTATAAATATGTGTCATAGTTTACTGAAACTTCATTAATACGGCATATTGCCGACAAGGAGAAATGAATGAAAAGAAAACTGATTGCAGTACTGCTCGTGCTGCTGCTCTGCTTATCGTCTGCCTTCGCAATGGGAAGAGTCGAAGACAAACCTTTGGAAAGAGCTGAAGCTGCCTCAATCCTAGATGATCTGTTCTGTCTCGCAGATATCAACCCGAAAGAAATCGAAGGGTTCGAGCTGACTCCTAGAAACCTAGGATACAGTGCCACTAACGGTGCAGTGACATCGGAGAATGTGATTGCGGCCGCTAAGGACTGCACAGACCTCGAAGAACTGCCTAATATTGAAGCTGTAGTCAATTCCGGAATCATGGAGCTTGCATCTGACAACTTGAGCTTCAACCCAGAAGCAACGGTTACGAAGAAGGAATTCGCAACTTATGTCGCAAAAGGGCTATATGGTCCAGACCTTGAACTCGATCACGTGGCAAAAGCCATCGAAGATAAGGTGTTTGACCAGTCCTTTCTGACCGACGAAGTCATCGACCGAAAAACTGCATATGCTCTTTCGGATTCACTCAAGACAAGACTTGAAACAGTTTCAGTTTTCGTCACTTCAGACATTCATGGAAACTACATGCCTTACAAGTCTTCCGACGGAAAGTTCGAAATCGGATCAGTTGCCAGAATCAAGGACATCCTCGATGTTCAGAGAGAAGACCTTGGCAATGCCAATGTCCTATATGTGGACGGTGGAGATTCCCCATACAACACCACTCTCGCAAACATCACTAACGGAGATGTTTCCGTCGCATCACTCAACGCTCTGGGACTGAATGCAACGGTTTTGGGCAACCATGATTATGACTATTCCTTCGCAAACTTGATCAGGCTCGCTGGAAATGCTGATTATGCTATGCTTTCTGCCAATACGAAATACAAGGAAGGCCATCAGCCAGAAGGAAGCGGTTTATACCCCGAAGAGTTTGGTTCATATATCATATGCAAGGCTGCTGGGCTGAAGATTGGAATCTTCGGTATCACCGATGATAACAGCTCAGCGACCACCCTTTATTCCAATACGGTTGACATCACATGGGATGATGATCTTACAAAGTCACATGAAGTAGTTGCGACTCTGAAGAATACCGAGCACTGCGATGTAATCATCGCACTGTCTCACCTTCATTCGAAGAATCCGGCACTTGTTCTTCAGGAAAGGGATATCGACATTTCAGTTGGTGGAGGGAATGACATTGCTGGCAAGCCGACCATCCTCGGAGACAATCAGTATCTGATCAATCCAGGCAAGCATGGCGAAGCTCTAACTCAGGTTTCAATCAATGTCCTTGATGGCAAGGCTGTCGGGAACATCTGCAACCAGATATTCCTCACAGATGCATATTCCGAAGATCCTGGCGTGAAGGAAATCGTGAATGCATACAACGCTCAAGTAGATGCTGCTTTGGATGTAACCATAGGTTATAACTCACAGAATCTTGAATGGTCTTCTCAGCTTGTTCGCTGCCAGAATTCTCCAATTGCTAATCTTGTCACAGATGCTCTTCTTTCATACTTTAAAGATGATGGTGCCCAGCTGTGCATAGTAAACGGCGGAGGAATCAGAGCAAAGCTTGACGCTGGAGAAGTTTCAACTAGAGAGGTCACTTCTGTTCTTCCGTTTGACAATAACATGATGCTTGTAGAGACAAGCGGAAAGACAATATGGGATGCATTGACCAATGGAATTGCTGCATACCCAGCAACAAACGGAAAGTTCCCGCAGGTAGCAGGAATGACCTATGTGTTCAAGGCAGGGACGCCTAATGAACTTGTAAGCGTAACTCTTTCTGATGGTTCCGAACTAGAAATGGACAAGCGTTACAAAGTCGTGATCAACAGCTTCCTTGCAGGTGGCGGAGATGGGTATACAATGCTGAATGTCCTTGATACTACCAAAACGATGGCAACGGATGTGAATCAGCTTGTTTATGTCAGAAAGACATTCATGAGGGATGCTCTTGAGGATTACTTCAAGAAACACACTTCAAAAGATCAGCCTCTCTCGATTCATCTGTCTGAAAACAGGATAACAATTCTCTAAAACCTAGTAATAGAGTTTTACATGGCGGGCTTCCAACAGGGAGCCCGTCTTGTTATATTCCCTTGAATTAAACTTCTTGCAGAACCAAATGCCGAGCTCTGCGAGGTATTCGAGGTACCCGGAGCTATGTCGAGCTCGAAGTGAGTTCGCCGGCGCACTCCAGCCAGTTGACCGGAGGAAAGCCGGCCATGCAACGGAGATAAACCTACCGGTTTAATGCAATCGATGTTAGAACCTTGGATATGCATGCTTGGCATGCAGAAGTATATCCAAGGAGGTCAAGAATGACCAATTTCAAGGAAATCCTGCGTTTACATTACGGAGGATTCAGTCAAAGAGCGATTGCCAGCAGCCTAAGCTGTTCCCGGGATGCAGTTGCACTTTGTATCAAACGAGCAAAGGAGCGCGGGTTGAAACTCCCTGTTGCAGAGGAGACAACCAATGAGGACCTGAGAACGTTGCTGTACAACAGCCAAGAAGGGATCCGTGATCCGGGGTATATGCTGCCGGATTTCGCATACGTGGTGGAGGAGCTGAAAAAACCCCACGTAACCAACGGCCTGTTATGGACTGAGTATCTGGTACAATGCAAGAGCACGGGACTAAAACCATACAGCATAAGCCAATTCAATGCTTTGGTGCGTGACTATTCCGAGCGCCAGAACATTGTGCTCAGGCAGGACCATCACCCTGGGGAAGTCCTTGAGCTTGATTGGTCTGGTTCAGCAATCCTGCTCTGCGACCGGCTGACTGACGAAACCATCCCCTGCCACTTGTTCGTTGCGGCATTCCCGTTCAGCAACTATTTCTATGCGGAGGCCTTCAGCACCATGAAAATGCTCGCATGGGTTACCGGCGTGGTTCATGCATTGGAATTCTTTGAAGGGGTTCCGCTGATTTTGCGGCCTGACAATCTTCGAACGGCTGTCTTGAAACCGGACAAGTACGAGCCGGATCTGAATACTGCAATGATCGAGCTCGCGCAGCATTATAAAACCGTGGTGGTTCCAGCCAGGACCAAGGCTCCCCGAGACAAAAACGTGGTCGAAGGGTCTGTCGGGTATGCATCCCGTCAGATAATCGCAGCAGTGCGAAACCAGAAGTTCTTTTCGCTCGGGGAAATGAACCAATGCATCTGGGACTACATGGATCAGCTCAATGCATCCGACTTCAAGAAGAAGGAAGGTTCACGGCTGGCCTTGTTCAAGGAGCAGGAACAGACAGAACTGCTGCCGCTTCCGACCAAAGCCTTTCAACTTTTCGATCGGATCACGGCAACAGTTGCTCCGGATTATCACATCGAGTTTGATTACCGGTTTTACAGCCTATCACCGAATCGGATAAAAAGCGAGGTTCAGGTAAAGGCATCTGCTGATACAGTGTATATCTACTACAAGGATAAATTGGAGGCTGTGCATCCAAGGCTGCCGGTGAAGGGGCAGAAAAGCACCCTGCCCGAGCATATTCCCGAGAAGCATCGTGACTACCTGCTCTGGTCGGCGGACCATTTCCTCAGTCAAGCGAGAAGGATTGGGCCTGCCACCGAGCAGATGATCAGGAACGTGCTGGCAAGCAGGGAATATGAAGTGCAGTCCTTTCGCTCGTGTGTAGGCATCCTGCGCATAGCAAAACGATATTCTGCTGAGTGTCTGGAGGCAGCTTGCAAGCAGGGACTGGAAAGCGGTTTTCACTCCTACAAGGCTGTAAATGCAATTGCAAAGACCCTAAAGGATGTCGTCATCCCTGTTGGTGAATCAGCATCCGGGATGGATGTGGATGAGCAGGCTCTGGGAGACCTTTACTGTGTCCATGAGACAGGAGGTTCCCGATGACAGGCAAGGAAAAGCAACTGGTGATGAACTTCGAGCATCTGGGAGAGGATGGTATTGCAATGGGCTTGATTGAGGCATTCTCCTCGCCTTCGATGCAAAACACTCCGTTGGTGGATGTGCTGCTTGATGCTACAACCAAGGCGATGGTGCAACGCAGAAACGGCAGAGCTGAAAGGCTGCTGAAGATGGCGAAGCTGCATAATACATCGGCCAATATTGATGGGATTGAATACCATCCTGGACGCAATCTGGACAAGCTTACCATGGATAGGTTGGCAACCTGCGATTATATCAAGAACCATGTCAACATTTGTGTGGTAGGTGCTAGCGGGACAGGTAAATCATATATATCAAAGGCTTTAGCTTGTCGCGCCTGTCAATGCGGCTACCGGACCAAGGTTGTTTCCTACCCGTCCTTGATGCGTGAACTCACCCAGCTGTACTCACATGATATGCAGAAGTTCGAAAGGAAACTGCGTTACTACTCGCGTTTCCCGCTCTTGGTGATTGATGAGTGGCTTTGCCAACCACCAGAGAAACAGTGGACACCGATCCTGCTGGAATTGATGGAAAACCGTTATGATGA
>JAAYFO010000021.1 GCA_012728215.1 Spirochaetales bacterium
AAATATAGTGTAAACTGCTCCAAGAACCATTAATAAAGGAAACAACATGCTTAACATTGTAAAGGCTCTTCTTCTAATTTCAGTGCTTCTGATAATATTCATCCCTAATACTGCTACAGGACAGATTCTCTACTTCGTAGTCTTTCTAGCCGCCATGGGGCTGGTCTACCTGTACTGGAGACTGTCATACTGGGTCTCCGATTCCGACGTGAAATCAATCAGAAAAACCGATACAGAACCGCTTCTTTCAATCTTTGCGGCAAAAGTACCTTCCATGACATCTGACGACCTGCTACGCGGGCGTCTGATCATCACAGAGGACTCAATTGAACTTTATCAGCTTCCAAAAAAGAAGTGCAAGGATTCACCAGCCTGTGAAAAGACATGGTCACTTCCAAAATCTCAAGTCGAATCGTTTGGGTTTGGGAAAGTGGTAGGAGCCAGAAAAGGCTTCATCATCTACACAAATGATGACCAGATCAGTTTCACAAGCCTGCCGTTGTACAAGCATAGAGAAAGACTATTCACCGCAATGGGCTGGCCTTACACTCCACCGGAGAAAACCACCGGCACTAAGAAACGGACTTGATCTTCTCTTCCCAATGTGAATGTCGGAAATACAGCAGCATCAGCAATGAGCAGATAAGCCATCCAGCCGGATACCCAAGGGCAACAAGAATGACGGAATCCGATATTCTGGAAATTACGAAAAGATAAATCTGTCTGAACAGCACGAACGAACCAAGCATAATGAGCATAGGAGTCCGTGAGTTGCCCATTCCCCGGAGGGAACCAGCATGAATTGAGTTCCATACACTCAGCAAGCTGAAAGGAGTGATCAACCTGATGAACAAGACTCCATATTCGCTGACTGACATGTCCTGAGTGAAAAGGCCTATGACCTGTGGTGCAAACAGCCAAAGCAAAATGCAGATGCACAAAGTGACAAGCAGGGAAATGACCAGCGAGGTTCTTATTCCCTTTCTTATCCTATCAACCTTTCCAGCACCAGTGTTCTGTCCTACAAAAGTAGTCACCGAAAGAGACATCGACTGCATTGGGAGATTCACAAAGGTGTCCATTCTGGTGAATATTCCCCAACCAGCGGTCCCTGCTGCACCGAACTCATTCACATATGATTGAACGAACATGTTGGAAAAGGCTGTGATGGCTTGTTGAAGAGCGGCAGGAATGCCAATATCAAATATTCTCCTCAGCATATGAGGATCAATCTTCATTTTCTTCAACGATATCTTATAAGCCTCTTTTGTTCTGAAAAGAAGATTCAATATCAGTATATCGGAAATCAATTGAGAAAGAATAGTTGCATATGCAACACCCTTGACCCCCAAGTCGAACACAGCGACAAAAAGAATATCCAAACCAATATTCAATACCGTGGAGAAGATGAGAAAATAAAGCGGACGGGTGGAATCACCAACTGCACGAAGGATTCCTGCTCCCATGTTGTACATCATCAATCCCAGTATTCCGGCAAAATAGATTCTAAGATAATCAAGTGCAAGTGGATATACTTCAAAAGGAGTCTGCATCCATTTCAACATGTATGGAGCACAGGCAACTCCTATTCCTGCGATGAGAAACGAACCAAGAAACGTCATTGCGATTGCCGTATGAATCGCCCTGGTCAGCCCATCAAAGTTGGAAGCTCCGAAATTCTGTGAAATCACAACTCCGGCACCGGTTGCCAGTCCCATGAAGAATCCTATCAGTGTATTGATTGCCGGAGCAACAGACGTCACCGCTCCCAGCGCATAAGGACCGACAAAGTTTCCGACGACGATGCTGTCGGCAGTATTGTACAGCTGCTGAAAGAAGTTACCCAGCAGCAAGGGAATGGCAAAAGCCACCAACTGACGCCAGATCACTCCGTCCGTCATGTTCATTGTCTTTCTCGATCGCATACCTCACTTATTGCAGAAAACGGTTAATTTTGCAAGGAGAAAAGACCTCAAGCAGACGAAAACGGAAAGGGTTGCAGTCGACTTTTTTTCGAAGTGGGAATATAATCCACAAAAAGGAGGAAGAGCATGGCTCAGAAGGCTGGAACCAAGAGCAATGCTGCCATTCTCACCATCCTTCTTTTTCTTGCATATCTTCTTTCCGCTTTCTTCAAGACAGCTGCAAATGTTGCTGTACCTGAGTTTCAGAAAGCAATTGGCCTAAGTGCATCAGCAGCAGGAATAATCTCCGGAATGTTCTTTTTCCCATACGCATTTCTCCAACTGGCAACCGGTTCTCTCTGTGA
>JAAYFO010000180.1 GCA_012728215.1 Spirochaetales bacterium
CCAATGTCAATTGGGTCAGTGCGGCAATTTTCATTCTTTCATTTCTGGCTCTGAGGATATTCAAGTGCAACCCGATTCCAGTGATGATGGCCGGTGGTGCTGTAAGTTTGGCAATCCATTGCCTGATGATGTAGAAAAGGGAAAATTCTTCATTCTGGTTGGACTTTTGAGTGGCGAAAACTACAAAATGCAACAAATAGCTCATTAGATACTGTTAAATATATAATGAATATGTTACTATTTGCACATGCTGACAATTATTCTGATCATCACATTCATTGCCTCCATAGCTGGTTCCATCAGTGGTGTAGGCTCAGGCGTGATAGTCAAACCGGTGCTTGACGCCCTTTGTGACTATAGCGCTTCAACCATCAATCTTTTGAGCGGAACGACTGTTCTTGCGATGACGATTGCGTCGCTCATCCGAAGCCGTTCCCATAGTGTCAAAATCGATTCATCAATCGGGACTCCTTTGGCGATTGGCTCTGCCATAGGAGGAATTCTAGGAAAGCTTTTGTTTTCGATGGTGATTGCTGGCTCTGGAAATGATCAGCTGGTAGAGATAATCCAGAATCTGGTGCTTGCATCTCTGACTTTGCTTGTCCTGCTTTATCTTGGGTTCAAGGCTAGAATCCGAACGATTCATATTAATCATAAGATCGGCACTGTGATGATTGGCCTTGTACTGGGCGTTGTGTCAGCATTCCTTGGAATAGGAGGCGGTCCGATCAACATCATAGTGCTCTGCTTCTTCTTTTCGATGGACAGCAAGACTGCTGCATTGAATTCACTGTACATTATTCTTTTCAGCCAGATAGCAAGCATTCTTCTCAGTGCAGTGACTGGAAGTCTTCCTTCTTTGTCATGGCTTCTTCTGGAAATGATTGTCTGCGGAGTAGGAGGAGCATTGGTTGGAAGCATCTTCACGCGAAAGATGACTCATCGGGCTGTTGATGTAGTCAGTATCGCAATGATGGCGGTTGTCATCGGGCTGTCTTTGTTCAATGCTGTGAAATTTCTGATTCAATAATCAGATCTGCTTTTTTAAAAGCAATTCCGATGCTTTTGAAACCCCAATCTGACGGATAAGCATGGTTCGTGCAAGTTCCTTTGCTTCGTCAATCCTGTCTGAATCTTGAAGAAGGGCGAGAAGCTTCAATGCAATTTCCTCGCTGTATGGATTGAGCTGAAGAATCTGCTGGCAGACTTCAATGGCATTGTCATTCTTTTGCTGCGAGATGAAGAATTCAACCCTGGCAGCGGAGAAAAAAAGAGACTCTGGAAAAAGCTTCTGGGCTTCAATTGCCGCCAAGTCGGCTTCTTCGTAGCGCTGCATGTAGAAAAGGCACAGCATGCGATTGTAGAGAATCTTCCTTGTTGGTGCGACTGAAAGCGCTTTTTCATAAGTCGATAAAGCGCTTTCAAAGTCGTTTCGGTCGATATAAGCCTGTCCGAGTTCAAGAGCGGCATTTTCAATTTCACTGACCTTATGTCCGGTCGTGGCACATCCTGTGACAGCGATGGAAAAGAGGATCAAGGTGACGAATATCATTGTCGATAATGTGGCATTCTTCATCTTTCTAGCATCCGAGAACTGTCTCCTCGATCTTCTTCACTTGAGCACGGTAGAGATTGTTTATGTTGGCTCCGTAATCTGCAATGAGCTGGATCATGTTTCGTGGATTTCCAGGAAGATCCATGCCGTTGAGCCTGTCGCCGGCATCGCCAAGTCCTGGAAGTATGTAGGCTGCCTCATTGAGAATCGGATCCATCCAGAGGGTGTAGACCTGGCAGTTTGGAATTGCTCTCACTATTCTCAGTGAGCCTTTCAAGGCACTTATCACATTGATGAACTTTACAGATTTTGCATGAACACCAATACTCTCAAGATGCTTGACGATGGTGACCAGTGATCCTCCTGTGGCATTCATCGGGTCGGCGAATATCCAGTTCCTGCCCTGAAGGTCATCGACATTGAAGAATGATCTGTCCAGATCCAGGACATAATCCATGTTCTTCTCCTTTTTGGATTCATCACGCTTGATCTTGAACAACGCAAACGGCGGGACTTCGTTTTTTGCTGAGTATTCCTGCATTTCCTTGCTGATTATCATCGAAGGAAGCAGTGCGCCTCTGAGCATCACACAAAGGACGCTGTCTCCGATTACCTTATCTACGTCAGGAATTCTATGAACCGCATAGTTCTGGCATGGGTTAGTCACGGGAGTGGCTGTGATTATGCTTCGCTTGGAGGGCAGGGCAGCATCTGCAAAGACATGAGAAAACAGAAGTTCGTAAGCTCTCTGGATGTAATAAAGGAATTCCTCGTGCTCGGTGCTTGGGTTTCGAAGCTTTGCAATCAGTCTGGAAGCTTCTCCATGCTGCTCCTGTGGTGTCTCGAAGGAATAGACATGGATTGAATTTTCTTTTTCAATTATTGTCTCAAGATAGTGACCAATGTCCGAAGCACTCTTCACCAGGTCTTCTTCGGCCTTTCTTCTGGAATCTGAATCCGTTGAATCTGAAATTTTCCTGCAGGCAGCAAGCGATGCATCATAGAGTCTGTCGGCGATTTCGATTGATTTCTTGTCATCTGGTTTCAGAAAACCGTCCAGATCCTGTGCGTGTAATATGATTTTGCTCATTGGTTCCCCCAAGTAGTCTGTTTTCTCAGTAATATTATAGCATCACTTGCTTTTTTACAATCAGCTGCAGTATTCTGTGCTGGACAATGTTATCTCAAGGAGTGATGTAATGAAATTAGTGTTTTTGGGCCCTCCGGGAGCCGGAAAGGGTACTATTGCCGCAATAGCTAAGGATAAGTATGGAATTCCACATATTTCGACTGGAGATCTGTTCCGAGCCGCAATCAAGAACGAAACAGCGCTGGGGCTTAAGGTGAAGGAAATTCTTGCTTCTGGCGATCTTGTTCCAGATAGCGTGACGATTGAGATGGTCCGTGAAAGACTTGCTTGTGATGATTGCAGAAAAGGTTTCATCCTTGATGGATTTCCTCGTACTGTCCCGCAGGCGGATGCTCTGGCTCAGATGACAGGTCTGGATGCTGTTGTGAATTTTCAGCTTTCAAGAGCTGAGGTAGTCAGGAGGCTTTCTGGAAGACGGATGTGCAAATCCACTGGAAGGATTTATCACCTTGTCTACAATCCTCCAAAGGTCGATGGGATTGATGACGAGACAGGTGAGCCACTTTATCAGAGACCGGATGATCAGGAAGATGCAATACTTAACAGGCTGTCTGTCTACGAGAAGTCCACTGAGCCATTGATTCAGTATTACAGAGAGAAGGGACTGCTGTCTGATATCGATGCTTCTTCTTCTCCATCCGATGTGTTTGAAGGAATGGATAAGGTTCTGAAGAATCGAATCCACTGATTTTCACTTTTTAGACTTGTTGCCGTTTTTCATGTTAGAAATTCGGCAATTTTTTTTGTTTTTTACTTGAGCTTTATTGCCATCAGTTTTTTTATAAATCAATACAGAAATAAACAAATAACATTTATTAATAAAGTATGCATTGACTAATCAAGGAAATGTTGACTTATAAAAAGCATGAATCGTGTGACAAGCTAAAATTCATTTTTTAAGGTCATACCAGGAGCTTGAACGGTAAAAGAATGATGCTTGCAATTGTGAACAAGGCTGTCTTTAAAAAAGAAGCTTCTTTAACCTTCATATTTGTATCTCTATAATAAGAAAGAATTTGATTCATCTGGGAGTTGAAGCCAGGCGAGCTGATTACATACATGCTTTCCCTATCAAGATGTGTGCTTCTTGGATCAAGATTGAAAGATCCTATTATGCTCAGACCATCATCGACTAGGATTGTCTTTGCATGAATGGATCCAGGTCCCATGTATTCGTCGATATCAAAAATCGATCTGAGTTTTGTTCTTACACGAAGATAAGCGCTGAAACCTGGAATGTTTGGAGTTGTTGAAATGCTGTTGGTGAGGAACTCCGGTTTGATCTTCCATTTCTCCATATCCTTGATCTGGCTGAGTCTTGGAATCAGATAAGGGCTTTGGAACAGGACTCTTTTCTCTGCATTGCTTCCAATCGAATTGATTGCATCCCAAATCCAGGGCTCGTTGCTGCCTCTTTTGATTGGGTTCGTCACCAAAGTGATGAAGGCCTTGTGCATCCGGCTTGGATCTAGAATGTCTGGATTTGTCCGGTACAGCATCACGGTTTCATAGCCTATCTGCCTGCTGCGGTATTCTTGCAAAACCTTGGAATTTCGCTTTTTGATTCGTTTGGTACCATTGAAGGCAATTAGTTCGTTGTAATATGATTTCACTTCATCAAGAACGCTCCTTTGACCTGAACGAAGGATAAGAATGTCACGGTCATAGACGATTTCTCTCAAATAGCCTGGCGGATCGTAGAGCTTGTCGGCTATGTTTCTGCCACCGGTGATGAGATATTTGCCATCTGCAAGAAGGATCTTGTCATGAAGTCTGTGGTGAATGGTCCATGGTTTGAAGAGATTCAGAGGTTCAAAGAGATAGAGCTCGATGTTTTCATGGGATGCAAGTGCATTCCTGATATTTCCCCTCATTCCACCTATCAGCCCGTCCCAGATTATTCGGACCTTCACGCCACGGTCTGCCGCTTCAATGAGAGTCTTGAAGAAATAATCGCTGTAAGTTCCCTCGCTGAGAGTATGGTAGGCTATGTCGATTGATTCATTGGCCTGCTTGATGAGCTGAACCCTGGCAGCGCCTGATTCCGATCGGATCTTCAAGGAGCATTATCCGATCGCTTCTGGTACCTTCTATGTAGTCTGCTGATTCAAGTGCGGACTTCTTTTCTTTGCCTGTATGGGGTGGAAAGAGAAAAATGATGTAGACAGATATGCAGATATAGCCAATCAACAGAAATACAAGCGTCTTCTTCATGACCAAAGTTATTGATATCAGCTTCCATAGTCAAGAATGGTACCTTCGAAAGTGGAGGGTACCATTCTTTGATCAAATTTCAATTTGATTCTCTATTTCAGTTCCTCATCCTGGCACACTGCGACCTTGCCACATGCACCTGAAGCCATGAGTGTGTATGCCTCATCAGCCTTGTCAAGTGGGAATCTGTGTGTTATGAGCTTGTCAGGATGGATTCCCCAGCGAACAAGATGCTCCACCAGATCCTCCATCTTCCAGATGCTTGTCACC
>JAAYFO010000022.1 GCA_012728215.1 Spirochaetales bacterium
TAAGCGAGGTGCTGTGATCGAGCATCGTTTCAAATTGAATTCTGCTCCTGTCGCTGTCAGCTTCACGGGTAATCCGGGAACTGAAGAGAAAAGCAACAGAACAAAAGACAAGACCGCTTGATACCAGAAACACCGTACTGGTGGAGAACTGGAGAATCAATCCGGAGAACAACGGGCTTATGCCTGAGAACAGACTCCAGGAAAGATTGAAACCACCCTGAGCCTTCGATAATTCCAGACCTTCCTTTCCGCGGTTGATCAGGCCAGTGATCTGAGGCCAAAGCATTGACCGGAAAGCACCATACAAAAACAGCAAGGTAATGAATACCAGCACTTCGAAGGTGTTACTCATCCATATAGTGCAAAGTCCCATTCCAACCAGCGAAATGCATATGCACACTGCCGGCTTGAGTTTTTCATACTGAGACTCGAACAGCAGGCAGAATATTAGGTAACTGGCAGTATTGACACTGGAAGCCATCCCGATTTCAAAAGCATCAAGGGCAAATCTGGAAGACAGATGATAGACCATGCCAAGACAGATCATGTAATTGGCAAATTCCGCAATTCCACATACTAGAAAAAGTGAAAGCAGCTGTCGTCGGGTTCCCCGGTCAAAAGTACTTGATTTCATGATAAGGATTATGAGCAATCACTGGCTTTTTGGCAATACGCGATTAACAAAAAGCCAGCCTCCAATCATGGAAACCGGCTTTTCATCAAATAGTGAACAAGGCTTACTTCTTCTTGAGGTATTTCACGCTGTCAAGAGATACAGCGGCAAGAATGATGAAGCCCTTGAATACAAACTGGAGGTTCGTATCGATTCCAAGGAATGTCAGGCAGTAAGTCAGACCAGTGAAGATCAGCACTCCAATCACTGCACCCTTGATCTTTCCAATACCTCCATTGAATGAAATTCCTCCGACGACACATGCCGCTATTGCATCCAATTCGAATCCCTGACCAGTTCCGGCACTTGCGTTCGCTCTGAAGGCCTCCAGGAACGAACCACAGCCATAGAACACCCCAGCCATGATGAACACACCCATCGTGGTCCAGAATACACTGATTCCAGAAACTGCAGCAGCCTCACTGTTTCCACCGACTGCATACATGTTCTTTCCAAAAACTGTCTTGTTCCAGATGAACCATGCGACGACTATCGCAGCGACAGCAGGAATGATCAGCTTCGGGAAAGTGAGCATCTCACCACTTCCAGTCATGCCCAGTATCCATCGGCCTCCAATGAGATCCTTGATTCCAGAATCGATCGAACCAACAGGCGTTCCACTGGTTCCGAAGAAAAGAAGACCGTAGATTATCAGCTGCGTGCCCAAGGTACAGATGAATGGGTGCATCTTGAGCTTTGCAGCAAAGAAACCTGCAAATGCAGAGAACAGCGAACATAGAACAATTGAAAGCACCAAAGCCATCAGCACTCTGGAGAACATCGGCATCGAAGTGAAATCCCAAGGTCCCATGTTGAACATCGTCACGATGTTCTTTCCGGGATGAAGGATGAGACCTGTCACGACCGCTCCAAGGGCAACCATTCGTCCGACGCTCAAGTCAGTACCAGCGAGCAGAATCAATCCGGCAACGCCAAGTGCATAGAACATTCTTGTTGAGGACTGTTCGAGAATCGTAAAGATGTTTGGAAGAGTCAGCAGATTTCCATTGCCCTGCAAAGGTGCAATGACAATGCATACAACGAAGAAGATGAGAATCGCGATGTAAAGTCCGTTGTCAAGAAGAAACTTGGAACCCTTGAAGTTGAACCTGTAGTTTCTCCACTTCAGCTTCATCTCTTCCTTGAAATCAGTCTTTCCCTGTCTTAGGGAGATGTTCATCTGGACATGGTCGATATATGCCTGATTCTTTGTCGCCTTGGCATGATCCACTATCGAATCAAAGTGGCTCTTTGAATCAAAAAGAGCAGACTTGGACTCGTATTTTGCAATGCCGATCTCAGATTTCTTCTCAGCGTCAGAAACACTGTCCGTCTTGTTTGCATAATCATTCGCTATCGCGGCAAGACGCTTGTCAAGAGCCTTCCTGATCTTGTCCACCTGCTTCACATAAGAAGCCTTGGCATCGGCAATGACCTTGTCCTGCTCTTCGTCAACCTTTGCTTCATAGGCTTGACCTACGCCATTAACGTAAGCCACAGCTTCCTTTGACAATGAATCAATCTCTGTCTTGTGAGCCTGAGCATTGCGCTTGGCATTCTTTATGCCCTGAATGCAATCTGAAATGATCTTCTCTCTTTCAGCCGGTTCAAGAAGCTTGTTCTTCCTGGCGGCAATCATTGCATCACGCAGATGTCCCTGCTTGATGACACCATCAGCTCTGAGCTTGCGAAGCTTGGTGGTATATTCTTTTATCTTCTTGTCTTCGTCGATTGAAAGGACCTTGACCTGATTGGCTTCGATATTTTCTGCCATAAACAACCCCCTATAGGTATTTTGCTGCCAGTTTCAACAGCTCTTCCTGATTAGTTTTCTTGGTATTGACAACACCGGCAATCCTGTGATTGGACATCACTGCAATCCTGTTGGTCACACCTAGGATTTCAGGCATCTCACTGGAAACCATTATCACGGTCTTGCCTTCCTTGGCCATGCGGATGATGAGCTGGTATATCTCATACTTCGCTCCGACGTCGATTCCTCTGGTTGGTTCATCCATCAGAAACACATCGGGCTCTCTTTCCATCCACTTTCCAATAATCACCTTCTGCTGATTTCCACCAGAAAGGGAACTGATCAGTTCCTCGCAGGAAACGCACTTGGTGTTCATCTGCTTGATTTCCTTGTTGGCGGCATTGTGCATCTTTCTTGGAGAAAGAATCCCGGCAGTCTTGTAGGAATCAAGGTTTGTTATGCAAGTATTGAACTTAATGGTGTCCTTTCCGAACATTCCATTCTTCTTTCGCTCTTCAGTAATCAAGGCGAAGTTATATGACATGGCATCCTTGCTGTCTCTGAAGACAAGCTTCTTGCCATTCAGAACGACCTGTCCTGAGGCTATTGTACGGACACCGAACATAGCTTCCAGAAGTTCGCTTCTTCCTGCTCCTACAAGTCCATACAGACCGAATATCTCACCCTTGTTCACGGTGAATGAAATATCCTGCAATATAGGATCGAATTTTGTATTCAGCTTTCTGACTTCAAGATATGGGGCGCCAGGATGATTGTCCACATCAGGGAATCGCTTCTCAAGGGAACGGCCGACCATTGCTGCAATCAGCTCGTTCATATCAGTATCCTTCACCGCCTTAGTGAGAATCATCTTTCCGTCTCTCATGACGGATACATCATCACATATCTCAAATACTTCATCCATCTTATGTGAGATATAGACGAATGAAACTCCCTGGCTTCTAAGTTCATCCACTATGGAGAACAACTTGCGGACTTCACGCTCGGTAAGTGACGAAGTCGGTTCGTCCAGAACTATGAGCTTTGCATTGTAGGAAACAGCTTTTGCAATCTCCACCATCTGACGCTGTGATACTCCCATGGTGCGCATCACAGTCTTGGGATTGACGTTCATGTTGAGAGAAACGAACAAACGGTTGCTTGCCCTCAACATCTTGGCTTCATCCACCACCCCTAGATTGGTTGGGAATCTTCCAAGATATAAATTGTCCTTGACCTGGAGGTCAAGACACTGATTGAGTTCCTGGTGCACCATCGCGACACCATTTTCCAAAGCTTCCTTGGGACTCTTGAAGTCCACTGGCTTGCCATAAAGGCTAATGTTGCCTTCATCCTTTGCATAGATTCCGAACAGGCATTTCATCATGGTGGATTTTCCAGCACCATTCTCGCCCATAAGACCGTGGACAGTCCCCTTCCTCACAGTCAGGTCAATTCCATCCAGGACCTTGTTCTTTGCAAAAGATTTCGAAAGCTTTTTTATTTCAAGTACTACGTTGTCTTCCATTTTCAGCTCTTTTGTTTTATTTGCGAAAAGCATGCGGACCCGAGGATCCGCATGCCAGATTGTTACTACACAAAGTGCTATTCACTATGGATTAGTACTTCAGCTTGTCAAGATAATCTCTTCCGGAGTTTGTCTTGACCATGTTGACAGCATAACCATCGAAGCTGGAGAGGTTGGTGAACTTATCCAGACAGGATGACTCGTTCTGTCCATCGCCCTGGACGACGGTAAGGTCGATTCCAAGAAGCGGTGCATAGTAATACAGAGCAGGAAGATAGGATGATGACAGGAAGTTATCGCCTGAGTTGTAGATTGTAAGAAGAATCTTCTTCACAGGAGCTGTGGACTGCTTGATTCCAGTATCTCTTGATCCGGCCTTGTAATCTGTCCAGTTGTCAGCATTGACGCCTGCATTCTTTGCAAGGAGAGCCTTTGTTGATGCAACATATTCCATATCAGCGGAAATCTTGTTGCCGTACTGGTCAGGTTCGGAGATTCCCTTTGTCCAGACATCGGATCCGGTGAGGCCATCTACGAGGTTGCGAAGAACCTGCAGTGTGGCGGTAGCCTGAGCATCGACGTTCTGAGAAACTGTTCCGGAAAGCTTGCCAGCACCGATTGCTTCGATAGCATCAGCGTTTGCATCATATCCGAATACTGGGACTCCAGCTGGGTAGTTGGAAGCCTGCAGACAGCCCATTGCCATTCCATCATTGTTGGAAACGACAAGATCGATCTGCTTGCCATACTTGGTTGCCCAACCTGACATTGCATCTGTTGCTGCGTTTGCATTCCATGTGGAACCGTCTGTTCCGGTCATGGCCTTTCCTTCCAGTTCGACTACCTTGTATGTCTTGCCGGCGATTGTGACCTTTCCAGCTACAGCCTTGCCAGGGTCTGTGGATCCATTCCAAGTTCCCAGAGCTTCTCTGATTCCCTGTGTTCTTGCCTTGGAGTCGTTATGACCAACGTCACCAATGCAGAGCACGTAACCGATAGTTCCATCACCATTGCGGTCAATGGAAGCATCACAAGTGGCCAGATAGTCAAGAATGAGCTTTCCCTGAACAGCACCACCACCAGCGGCATCGAATCCAACATAGAATGTCTTGTCATTCCAGTTCATGCTTTCCATGTCAATGACACCAGTAGTCGGATCTGACGGCTGTCTGTTGAAGAATACAAAAGGCTTATCCTTATTAATAACAACTGACTGTCCTTCTACACCACCCTGTGCGAACACAGAACCAAGTGCAACGACCATGACTAAAATGGCAACTATGATTTTTTTCATTTTTCCTCCTCGGCAAAAAGCCTGATAAATGATATGCGTTTATTATAACTTCAGAATTCATAAACTTCAACATAAATATATAAACTTATCTTTTGTATAACATTTTTGGCTTTTAGTACAACAATGCCCAATATTTCAATAGCAGGGACTTCTTCCGTTACGAAATGAAGAAAAGAAATAATATTGATCATATATAAGAAAA
>JAAYFO010000181.1 GCA_012728215.1 Spirochaetales bacterium
TGCACCTCCCATGCATGAGGCAGGAAGAAGGTATCTATAGTCGCTTCCCACTATTCTCCTTAAAAGATGAGGAATCACAAGACCGACCCATCCGATCATCCCTGAAACAGCAACGCTGCTGGCGGTTATCAGGGTGCTGCACGCAATCACAGTCAGACGAAGAAGGCTGGTGTTGACCCCAAGTGCCCTGGCTTCATCCTCTCCGAGAGTCAGCAGATTGATTCTCCACCTCAGAAGCAGCAGTGGAACCAGTCCGATGGCCATGGGAATCATCACAGACAGGACTTGATTCATTCTGGCTCCGGAAAGGCTGCCCATCAGCCAGTATGTGATCTGAGGAAGTTCATTGCTGGGGTCTGCGACAAGCTTTATATATGAAGTTCCAGCTGAAAACAGCGATCCGACCATGATTCCTGCAAGTATCAGTCCCACAATCCTGTTTCCCTTGGCCTTTGATGCAATCAGAAGAACCACAGCCATGCTGATCATGCTCATTGCAAATGCACCGCCGGCAACTCCCATCATGGATGCACCCAAAAGGATGGAAAGGGCGGCACCGAATGCCGCTCCATTAGAGGCACCGAGGATATCAGGGGATGCCATCGGGTTCTGAAACACTCCCTGATATGACGCCCCGGCGGCACTGAGACAGCAGCCGACAAGGCAGGCCAGAAGGATTCTCGGCATCCTGATGTTCCAGACCACGGTCTCCATTGCATCCGTCCAGCTTTGTTCATAGCCGAACAGCGGATGAAACAGAATCTTGATGACCTGAATGATGGGGATTCCATAGCGACCCAATGAGAATGAGGCAAGAAACACCAGAACCAGAATCAAGGCCAAGGCCAAAAGAACAACATTTCCTCCTGCAGGATTCTTTCGTTTCATCAATCATCTCCACTTCAAGCTCCCAAAGAATGGAAAACAGGAACATCACTGCCATTATATTCAGCTTAACATAATGGCAAATCTGATTGTACTCCCATACTTGAATCCTGTCTATAGCGAATTCACGCCAATTAATTCCAAAACCGACAAGGAAAATCTTTTTTCTCTTTGTCCAATACAGATAAACACAATGCAGACTGACAGAAAGGAGGTTGGCGAATTGAAGACTACATTGAAAAAAGGCGTTCCTGGTATATTTCATATGCTTCATAGTACTTCACTTATTGGGGAATGCCACTTGCTGTTTTGGATGATGAGATGATAAGCAAGGCTGATCAAGTTCATCTGCTCAGCCATCGGATTGCTTATCAAATAGGCTTATGAACTCGATGTACAGTGTTCGTGGAGTGAGTACTTCAGATGAGACTATGAAATTCCATCTTGATTGTCTTGAAGATCCATTGATAGTGTCATTTAAATTGTCAATGACACTATCAATGACAGCGATTGCTTCTGCTGTGACGGGGACTTAAAATCAAGTTGGACGGAGGCGTCTTATGAAGAAACATTACTGCTTTTTGTTTGCACTCGCTGCTGCTCTGCTTTGCTCTGTTCTTTGCGGATGTGATGATTCACCGAAGAAAGGAA
>JAAYFO010000023.1 GCA_012728215.1 Spirochaetales bacterium
AATTAAACGAAATAACTATAATTCGACTTAGTTTTGGTTCGATTTCCTCGCTAACAAACTGTATTGAAATCCACAGAAGCATTTCTTTGAAATCAATTTAACGCCACCGGATGGACTTCTTTGATTATTTCTTTTCCATTGACTATAAAATGGATTTGGAATGTGATACAATAATAAATGGGGAAAGGGGTTTCAGAATTGCGGTACAACACTTCGTTCGAAATATCTTCACTGCTTTTTCTCTTTTTCATGGCAATACATTATTTCCGAGTCAAACGATTTCCTGACAGGAAGAATCTGATGTTCGGCCTTATTCTGGCTTTTTCCATTCTGACGATTGGAACCAATCTGCTCTGTCACTACACCATCGATACTGCATCAAGAACAATCAACATACTGTTGTTCCAAGCAGTCTTCTCGCTTCAGCTGATACTGGCTGTGCTCCTTTTCTTCTATGCCCTGACAATCTGCGGACTGTTCAACAGGAAGCATGCCTGGCTCACTGTCATCACTACAGTCCTCTCCTTGGCATCTTTGGTAATGATCACTACAAACATCGTCAATGGATGGCTGTTCTTCTTCGACAAGGACATGAATTTCTATCGTGGCTTCATGTATGAGTTGTATTTCATACCATTTGAAATAATTCTCATTGGGTCATTCGCAGTTCCATTCATAGCTCTTCACGATGGAAATACCACAGACAACCTGGTCATTCCCGCATACTCCATCATCGTGGCAATATGCATCACGATACAGTACTTTGTCCCCTCCCTCATCCTGTCGGGGCTTGGAGTGATGATCGGAAACACACTCATTTATCTGAATATCCAGAACTCAGGGAAAGGAACAGACCCTCTCACTTCCGTCTATTCCCGTGAAGCGTTCACAAAATACATTGACGAACTGATCATGGAGAAGAAGAGCTATCCTCTCATATATGCGGACATCGTTGGAACTTCCACGATCAACAAGACGTTCGGTGAAACAAACGGAAACATGATGATAAGCCAGGTTGCGGCAATGCTCTGTGGTCTGTCTGGAAAGAATCTCATCTTCAGATATACAGGAGACAGCTTCATCATCCTGGTAAGGGATACACAGCATCTGAATCAGTTCAAGGACAGGCTCCTTGGCAAACTAAGATCCAGGTTTGAAACCGGCACCATGAGCATCCAGCTTCAAATGCGGATGTTCTGCATCATGGACACAACAAAGGAAACCTCAAGCGAATCGCTTACCAGAACCATTGAAATGGCGGAAAAGGCACTTAGAAATGCTCAGCCGAACACAATACCTGTCATCAATCAGGAAATGGCTGATGAAAGCCAAAGAACGACCGAGATCAAGAAAGCCCTTCAAAGGGCAATCGACAACAACAGCATCGAAATATTTCTTCAACCAGTAATCGACAACAAGACGGGGAAAGTTGCTGCGGCAGAAGCTCTAGCAAGGATCAGCGACCCTTTGCTGGGACTCATCCGCCCGATGGATTTCATTCCGATTGCAGAGGAGACTGGAATGATCAGCTCGATGACTCTTCAGGTCGTCAACAGAGTCTGCATGTTCCTGAAGTCCGCTCCTCTTGACTGCTACAGGGATTTCAAGTGGGTCTCGATCAATCTTTCGATCTCAGACTGCCTCAGCCGAGCACAAGGTGAGAAAATCTGCAATATAATCTCAAGCTATGGAATCAATCCAAGCAAGATATCATTCGAGATAACCGAGACAATGGCAACCATTGAAAAGGTGCTTCCTGAGAATCTCAAGGTTCTCACAGAAAAAGGCTATACATTGGCTCTTGATGACTTCGGAACGGAATACGCAAATCTGGACAGCGCTCTGAGGCTTCCATTCTCGCTGGCCAAGCTGGACAAGTCCGTCATCCACATCGTCCATAACGGAAACAGAATGAAGATACTGAAGAAAATGGTCGAGGTATTCTCAGACCTTGGACTGGAGACAGTCGCTGAGGGAGTGGACAGCCAGGAAATTGTCAACATAGCGACTTCTGCCGGTGCAAGATACCTGCAGGGCTTCTTCTATTCCAAGCCACTTCCGGTGAATGTATTCATAAATTACCTGATTTCGAACAAGGAGCAGAGCAAGCAATGATATTCAATATTTGTTTCGAGATAACCGCATTGCTCATCCTTTTGGTGATCACAATCAGCTTCCATATGACAAGAAGCTTCCCTGGTCGCAAAGCACGGCATTTCAAGACATACCTTTGGATTGCCATTCTGGATGTCAGCTCCAACCTCATCAGTTCGGTGATGATCTCCTTTGCGTATTCTGTTCCACTCTGGCTGAACATATTGACAAACGAGATTTTCTATCTCAGCCAGCTGGCGATGTCCATTACCATAGTTCTGTATTCAATGCTGCTATGCGGTCTCCTTGAGGGGAAATCCAGCCCACTGGTGAAAATCAACGTCATCGCAAACCTCATTGTGGCGTTTCTGATCATCCTGAACCCTTTGACAAAGATGTTCTTCAGCTTCGATTCAGAGCTTGTCTATCATAGAGGCCAAGGGCTCCCCTTCCTCCTGGGATGGGTCGGCTTGAATCTGATTCAGGCATTGCTCATCGCCATTCTTTGCAGAAAAAGAAAGAACAGTTCATTGTCGCCTGCTTCGATCGTTATCTTCGATTTTATTGTATTCGCATTCGTATTCATACAGAGCATGCATCCAGAGCTGCTTCTATCGGGACTTTCAATCGCATTCGGCACATTCATTATCTTCTTTCATCTCCAGAGACCTCAGGAGCAGAAAGACCCTTTGACAAAGACATATACCAGAAAGGCCTTCTTTGAATACTGTGCGGAGATTCTTTCAAAGCACAAGAGCTACCCGATAATCTTTGCGGACATCAAGAACACATCGGCCTTCAACAAGACGTTTGGCGAGAGCAATGGAAACCTTCTCATAAAGAATGTAGCCATCAGACTGATGAAGAAATCCCGAAAGAATCTGGTGTTCAGATATGCCGGAGACAGCTTCATGGTTGTAGTCCTGGATAAGAAGCCACTGCCTGTCATTCTTGAGGAGCTGTCACGATTCCGCAAGCACGACATTGTTCTTGGTGGAGTGACATACGATATTCCAATCCAGACATTCTGCTTCACGCAGATCAAGCAGATGGAGAGCACTTCAGATCTTTTCACTGTTCTTGAATATTCCATTGGACAATGCAAACAGACAAACTGTGAGCCTCTGGTCATCACACGAAAGATCATTGAAGAAGCCAGACGTCAGGAAAAGGTCGAAAGCATTATTGCCCACGCAAAAGAAAACGATTCCCTGAAAGTCGCCCTGCAGCCAATCTACGATGTCCGAAAAATGCAGACTTCCCATGCAATGGCAGTTTCATACCTCTATGATGAAGAAATCGGAATCATTCACAAATCCGAGTTCTTTCCTATTGCAGAGAAAACCGGCCTCCTAACTGCCTTGCATCAGCAGATGTTGAATTCTGTATGTGAATTCCTTGGGGAGAATCAGGACAAGCCTGAATTCCGCTTCAAGACCATAACAGTTATTCTAACGTCATCCGACTGCATGAATCCTGATCTGGCATCATACATAATCAATTTGATCGAGAAATACAACGTCAGGCCTTCAATGCTTGTCTTTGAAATCAGCGAGACCATGGCGACATTGTCAGTCACACTGAAGGACAACATGGAGATTCTTTCAAAACTCGGCATCGGTTTTTCCTGTGGCGGATTCGGAACTGGATATGCTAATCTTGATGCTGTCGGAAAGCTTCCATTCTCTACTGCAAAACTTGGGCACTCGATAATCGAAATGATTTCCAACGAAAAGGAAAAGACAATCATTACCCATTTGATTTCCCTCCTTGCAGAACTTGGTCTGCAGACGATAGTAGAGGGAATCAGCAATGAAAAAGAGGCCAAGCTTGCAATTGCGGCAGGAGCTTGCTTCCTTGAAAGCTCGTATTTATTCAAACCAATCAGAATAAGCTGAAAGACTGATCAGTCATGATAACAGAAAAGGGCTGCTCCATTGGAACAGCCCCGATTTGTGAAAACCGAAAACTACCATCTGAAATGGGAGAAAGCCTTGTTGGCTTCTGCCATTCTGTGGGTATCTTCCTTCTTCTTGAATGCAGCACCAGTATTGGCATATGCATCCAGAAGCTCTGCAGAAAGCTTCTCAGCCATGGATTTTCCACTTCTTGCCCTAGCGGCATTGATGATCCATCTCATGGCAAGAGCTTCTCTTCGAGGCTCCCTGATTTCGGTAGGGACCTGATAGGTTGCTCCACCGACACGCTTGGATTTGATTTCGACGACAGGCTTGACATTCTCAAGAGCCTTGAGAAATACATCAAGTGGCTGTTCATTGGTCTTTTCTCCGAGAATCTTCATTGCATCATAGATGATCTTGGAAGAAATTGATTTCTTTCCATCAAACATCATGCGGCAGATGAATTTCTCAACAACGATGCTGGAGTAGATTGGATCTGGCAGAAATTCTCTAGCTGTTGAAACTGTTTTTCTTGGCATAGTCCACCCTCCTCATCAAGCCTTTGGCTTCTTCGCACCGTATTTCGAACGACTTCTCTTACGATCTTCCACACCCTGGGTATCCTTCGTTCCACGAACAATGTGGTAACGTACACCAGGAAGGTCCTTTACTCTGCCGCCTCTAAGAAGAACGACAGAGTGCTCCTGCAGGTTATGCCCGATTCCAGGAATATAAGCTGTAACTTCAATCCCGTTGGAAAGGCGTACACGTGCAACTTTTCTCAGTGCGGAGTTCGGCTTCTTCGGAGTCACTGTCATGACTCTTGTGCAAACCCCACGCTTCTGAGGACAACCATCCAAAGCAGGGCTCTTCGTCTTGCTTTTGCTGGCTGTTCGACCCTTGCGGATCAGTTGGTTGATAGTAGGCATCTTACGATACACTCCTCATATCATAATTTTTATACTTATTGTCGAAGTCAGCATAGGACTGGATGGCCGATTTTTGGGTTTCACAGACCCTACTCCTCGTCTTCGCCATCAAACCCCCCTTCGGGCAATACTTTATCATCATCGTCAAATTCGACATCTTCGTCAATATCGTCATGGTCGAAATTGTCATCATCTGACACAAGATTCTTCTGTCTGTCAGCCATCATTGTCTGAACAGTTGAATTCAGATCCGCAAGCTGCTCCTCACGAAGCTTGACAGTGCGGTATCTCTTCATTCCAGTTCCGGCAGGGATGAGATGACCAATTACTACATTCTCCTTAAGTCCACGCAGTTCATCCTTACTGCCTGCAATAGCGGCATTTGTCAGAACCTTTGTAGTCTCCTGGAAGGATGCTGCACTGACGAAGGAATCGATGCTCAAGCTGGCGTTGGTAATGCCAAGCAAGTACGGTCTTGCAATTGCTGGCTGTCCACCATCGGCCTGAACCCTTCGGTTCTCCTCGTGGAATCTGTACTTGTCGACCTTCTGATCCAGGATGAAGTTTGTATCTCCGACACTCAGCACCTGAACCTTCTTCAGCATCTGCCTGATTACGATTCCGATATGCTTGTCGTTGATATCCACACCCTGATCACGGTAGACCGACTGAATCTCCTTGACCAGATAGGTCTGCAGTGCATTTTCACCACAGATCTCCAGAATATCATGCGGATCAGGTGTTCCATCGCACAGAGATTCCCCTGCTTCGATCGTATCACCAGGTCGCACAAGAATATTCTTGCTGGTCGGGATCATATGCTTGAACTCACGCCCAAACTCATCAATCACCTTGACAGTTCTCTTTCCCTTGACGATAGGTCCGAACTCAACAGTTCCATTCACCACAGCAAGGACAGCCACGCTCTTCGGCTTACGAGCCTCGAACAGGTCTCCGACTCTTGGCAGACCACCGGTGATGTCATTGGACTTGGCTCCTGACTTTGGAAGTCTGGCAAGCACTTCGCCCTTTGTGACCACTTCTCCATCCTCAACCTGAATATAGGCATCAGAAGGAAGATGGTATCCTGCAAGTTCCTTGTCATCGGCATCCATTACAAAAAGAGAAGGCTCAATGTTCTCGGTGTTGTGCGGAATTGTCTTGTGAATGACGTTTCCAGTCTCCTGGTTGACGTCATCGATATAAGTCAGACCCTTTGTCAGATCTCTGTACTGGATCACACCATCGAATTCACTGATGAACGGCTCGAAGAACGGGTCAAACAATACCACAGGCCGATCAGTGTCGACAAAGTCACCGACCTTCACCTTAAGCTCTGAACCATTATGGATATCAGCCTTGAAAACCGGTGAAAGAATCAGAACCTTGTTTCCAACAAACTTGACACGTCCACCCATCTTGTTGCACTTGACCGGCTCACCGCTTCTCACAGCATATTCGGAGAATCCTGCTATTCTGTCTCCATCGGCCACAGTCGCCTCGATGCCATCTCCAAGCTCTATCATGTCAAGGACATTGCTGTAGAGGAGCTTGCCCTTTCGGGTAAACACATTCAGTCCATCAGACTCTCTGAGAACAATGTTTCCATAGATATCATCGATGTAAATCGGATGATTGAATGCAAGCTTGTTCTCCTCGGCACCTGTTGTTGCAGTACCTCCGACATGGAAGGTTCTCATCGTGAGCTGGGTTCCTGGCTGACCAATTGATTCGGCAGCTATGGTTCCCACAGCTTCGCCGATGTTCACCATCTTGTTGGTGGCAAGGTTTCTGCCATAGCACTTGCTGCAGACTCCATGCTCAGCCTCACAAGTGAGAACTGTTCGGACGAATACCTGCTGAACACCGGCATCCTCAATTTCCTTTGCCTTTTCATCGGAGATTTCCTTGTCAACTTCCAGAAGAAGCTCGCCCGTGATCGGGTGATACACATTTTCCAGAGTATAGTAACCGGTAATCCGATCGGAAAGAGATACAACGACCTCATCACCCTTCATCACTGCACTTCGGTAGATACCGTTGATGGTACCGCAGTCTTCCTCATTGACAACAACATCCTGAGAGATATCAACAAGTCTTCTTGTGAGATATCCTGCTTCAGCTGTCTTCAATGCTGTATCGGAAAGTCCCTTACGGGCACCGTTGGTGGAGATGAAGAACTCCATGATTGAAAGTCCTTCCTTGAAGTTCGACTTGATCGGGAACTCGATGATTGCTCCGTTAGGACGGCTCATCAATCCTCGCATTCCACCAAGCTGTCTTATCTGAGTCTGGGATCCTCTTGCACCTGAATCGGCCATGAGGAACAGCGGGTTGAATCCACGCTGACTCTTTCGCAGTTCGTCCATCAGCTTCTCGCTGAGGTTCTTACCTGCAATAGTCCAAATATCGATAAGACGGTTGTAGCGCTCTTCCTTGGTGATATGACCCTGCTTGAACTGATCAAGAATCTCGTTCTGCTCCTTGTTGGCAGCATCCACGATTGTCTTCTTGGCCTCTGGAATTATCATGTCGGAAAGGCCGATTGTGGCACCGAACAATGTTGCGTATTTGAAACCAACATCCTTGATGCTATCAAGCAGCTTGACTACTACGGAATTCGGGCAGTTCTTCAGCGCATAGCCGATGAGCTTCTTCAATTCCTTGTCTCCGAAACACTTGTTGGTCATATCAAAAGGAATCTTTTCAGTTCTGGGGAGCACATCGTAGAAGATGAGTCTTCCAGCTGTGGTATAATCCTCAGGATCCTTAGGATATGTGAATCGCTTGCCATCCTCGAACTTGTATCCGATCTTGGCATTGTATGAAAGAGAACCGGCTTCGATAGCCATAAGCACTTCGGAGAAACTCTCGAAATACTTTCCCTGACCGATATCGTCTTCCTTCACTCTTGTAAGGTAGTTGATACCAAGAATCATATCCTGACCAGGGAACACCACAGGCTTGCCGTTTGCCGGGTCCAGAAGGTTCGTGGTACTGAGCATGAGAGTCCAGCATTCCATCTGAGCAGCCTGTGTAAGCGGCACATGGATTGCCATCTGGTCACCATCGAAGTCAGCGTTGTATGCATGACATACGAGTGGATGGAGCTTGATTGCCTTTCCATCGACAAGCACTGGCTCGAAAGCCTGAATGCCAAGACGATGCAGCGTTGGAGCTCTGTTAAGCATGACAGGATGTTCGCGAACGACATCATCCAGGATGCTCCATACCTCATTGGTCTCATCTTCAACAAGGCTCTTTGCCTTCTTGATATTGGATACTGTTCCGTTCTGGATCAGCTTCTTCATGATGAAAGGCTTGTACAGCTCAAGAGCCATCTTCGAAGGAAGACCGCACTGATGAAGTCTGAGTTCCGGTCCGACGACAATGACCGAACGGCCAGAATAGTCGACTCGCTTTCCAAGCAGGTTCTGTCTGAATCTTCCCTGCTTGCCTTTGAGCATGTCGGAAAGTGACTTCAGAGGCCTGTTGTTAGCACCCTTGACTGCATTCTTCTTTCGCTTGGAGTTGTCAAACAATGCATCCACAGCATCCTGAAGCATTCTCTTCTCATTTCTGATGATGATGTCAGGAGCATGAAGATTGATCAGCCTGTTAAGTCTGTTGTTTCTGTTGATGACCCTTCTGTACAGGTCGTTGAGGTCGCTCGTTGCGAATCTGCCACCGTCCAGCTGAACCATCGGTCTGAGATCCGGTGGAATGACAGGAATGACAGTGAGAATCATCCATTCGGGCTTGTTCTCGCTGTTCCTGAAGTTTTCGCAGACCTCAAGTCTCTTGAGAATCCTCTTGTCGACCTTGTCGCCCTTGGCTCTCATGATTTCCCTGAGTTCCTCTGAAACCTTATCAAGGTTGAGGTTCTGAAGAAGAATCCTGATAGCCTCGGCACCCATCATGGCAGTGAATCCTTCACCGTACATTTCGCGTGCTTCGATGTATTCATCCTCACTGAGAAGCTGGCAGTCCTTCAACTCGGTTTCACCATGGTTGATGACAATGTACTTCTCGTAGTACAGAACACTCTGAAGAGCAGTCTTGGGGATATCAAGAAGGAGGCTCATTTTTGAAGGAGTGGAACGATAATACCAGATATGAGAAACGGGAGAAGCAAGGGTGATATGCCCCATTCTCTCTCTTCTGACCTTGGTATTGGTGACTTCCACACCACATCTGTCACAGACAACCCCTCGGTATCTGATGGACTTGAACTTTCCACAGAAGCATTCCCATTCCTTGGTTGTTCCGAAGATCTTTTCACAGAAAAGACCATCTCTCTCCGGTCTGAGAGTACGGTAATTGATTGTCTCCGGCTTTTTAACCTCACCATACGACCAGGCCTTGACCTGTTCCGGCGAAGCCAGTCTTATTCTAACGCTGTCGAAATCCTGAATTTCTTTCATTATCCGTTAACTCCTGCTTGTTTGGTTAGCTTTCTTGTTGATAAGCTCTTCGTCACGTTCCGTAAGCGGCACCTGTTTTCCCTTGGAATCGAATACTGACATATCAAGGGCAAGTCCCCTGATTTCCTGTACCAAGACATTGAATGCCTCTGGGATTCCAAACGACGTTGTCGGGCTTCCCTTCACTATGCTCTGATAGACATTCACTCGTCCGTTCATGTCATCACTCTTTATTGTGAGCAATTCCTGAAGAGTGTTGGCAGCACCGTAGGCTTCCAACGCCCAGACTTCCATTTCTCCAAGTCTCTGTCCGCCGAACTGTGCCTTTCCACCGAGTGGCTGCTGAGTGACCAGAGAATAAGGTCCTGTCGATCTGGCATGCATCTTGTCGTCCACCAAGTGATGGAGCTTGAGATAGTAGATATAGCCACAGAATACTGGATTTACAAACGGAACACCTGTACGACCATCATAGAGAACGGTCTTGGAGTTCTTAGGAAGACCTGCTTCGACCATTTTCTCTTCAATCTGCTCAGTGGAGGCACTCTGGAACACTGGAGTCGTATACCACTCATCCAACTTCTCTGCTGCCCAACCAAGCTGAGTCTCCATGAGCTGTCCGATGTTCATTCGTGAAGGAACGCCAAGTGGGTTCAGACATACATCAAGCGGAGTGCCATCTTCCATGAACGGCATGTCTTCCTCAGGAAGAATCCTTGACACGACACCCTTGTTTCCATGGCGACCTGCCATCTTGTCTCCCTGTCTGAGCTTTCTCTTTGTTGCAATGAGAACCTTGACAGTCTCTTCAACTCCAGGAGGAAGATCATCTCCAGCATCCCTTCTAAGGCGCTGAACATCGATGACCACACCTTCGGTACCATGAGGAACCTTGAGTGAAGTATCTCTGACTTCCTTTGCTTTTTCTCCGAAGATGGAGTTAAGCAATCTGAACTCAGGAGTTGTGTCGCTTTCGTTCTTTGGAGTGATCTTTCCAACAAGGATATGACCCGGGCGCACCATGGTGCCGATATTCACGATGCCATCGGCATCAAGATTCTCAATCTTCTTGTCGGAAGTACTTGGAATATCACGTGTAAGTTTCTCGTTGCCGAGCTTAGTCTCTCTGATATCAGTTGAAAGCTCGCGGATATGAATCGAGGTATAGATATCTTCCTTGACCACACGCTCTGAAATCAGAACAGCATCCTCATAATTGTATCCGTTCCAAGGAACGAATCCTACAAGGATATTTCTGCCCAAAGCAAGCTCACCACCATCAGTGGCTGGTCCATCAGCAAGAATTCCACCCTTCTCCACATACTCACCGACAGATACTATCGGCTTCTGAGAGAAACATGTGTCCTGGTTTGTTCTCTGGAACTTCTGGACAATGTATGTATCCACTTCACCTTCGATGTCAGGACTATCCGGCGAGACTCTGACTTCGGTGGAGGAAACGTAGGAAACGACTCCTGCCCTCTTCGCCTTGATCAGGACTCCGCTGTCGTAAGCAGTCTTGCCTTCCATTCCGGTTCCAACTCTTGGAGCTTCAGGGAATACGAGAGGCACAGCCTGTCGCTGCATGTTCGAACCCATCAGAGCTCTGTTAGCATCGTCATGCTCCAAGAATGGAATGAGGGAGGCCGCTACAGAGATAACCTGCTTAGGGGAAACGTCCATATAGGAGACTTCTTCAGGAGGTACGATGAGGTAATCACCCTTCAATCTGCAAGGGACATCCTTGGATACGAACGATCCATCGGAATTCAGTTCGGCATTGGCCTGAGCTATACGATACTTCTCTTCATCATTCGCATCGAGGTAAACGACCTGAGAAGTCGCCTTTCCATTGACGACCTTTCTGTAAGGGGTCTCAAGGAAACCATAGCTGTTGACTCTGGTATAGTTTGCAAGTGAAACGATGAGACCGATGTTTGGTCCTTCAGGAGTTTCAATCGGGCACATTCTTCCGTAATGGGTGTAATGAACGTCTCTGACCTCAAATCCAGCACGATCTCTGTTAAGGCCACCACTTCCAAGAGCAGTTAGTCTTCTCTTGTGAGTGAGCTCTGACAGTGGGTTGATCTGGTCCATGAACTGGGAGAACTGGCTGCTTCCAAAGAATTCCTTGATTACTGCGACAATAGGCTTGTTGGCAATCAAGTCCTGAGGCTTGACGCTTGAACCAGTCTCCTGATTCATCCTTTCCTTCGCAATTCTCTCCATCCTATTGAAGGCGACCTTCAGCTGCTGCTGAAGAAGCTCACCGACACTTCTCACTCTTCTGTTTCCAAGATGGTCGATATCATCCACATTCTCCTCTCCATCGTATACCTTGATGAGGAAGCGCATTGTGTTGACAATATCTGCCTGGCACAGAACTGTGCTCTTGTTTGTGTTGATCTCGTTCTCGTCATTTGAGAACTTCTTTATCAGCTTGTAACGACCAACTGAACCCAGATTGTAACGTCTGGAGGAAAAGAACATCTCTGGGAGTTCTCTTTCAGCACGTTCGATACTGACCATCTCACCGCTCATCAGAACGCTGAAGATCTGTGTAAGGACAGTCTCCTTGGTTGGTTCATCATAGCCGGCTTCGGCGTCAGTGTATTTTGCATCTTCGATATCGAAGCAGTTCAGAATGGCTTCATCATGCAGAGTATCTGGATTCTTCTTGTCCATATCGATGATCATCAGGGAGGTGACTCCCATTGAAATCAGTTCATCGACCATATGGGCCTGAATCGCATCACCTGCACGGAGAACCTTTCTCTGCTCTCCATCAATTGTGGCAAAGACATCCTTGTAAAGCCTGAGACCGGGGAGAATATCCTTAGTCTCTTCGCTTACTGCCACTTCCTTGCTCTTGTAGAAAACGTTGAGAATCTTCTCTCGGGTATCATATCCGATTGCCCTGAGGAACAGCGTTCCAAGGATTCTCTTCTTGCGGTCTATCTTTGTGACGATGATTTTCTTCTTCTCATCAATCTCAAACTCCAGCCAGGATCCTCTGTATGGAATGATTCTTGAAGAAAGGACACCCTTTTCTCTTGCAAAGATAACTCCTGGAGACCTATGGATCTGGCTTACGACGACTCTTTCCGCACCGTTGATCACAAAGGTGCCTCTATCTGTCATGAGAGGAAGGTCACCAAAGAAAATTTCCTTTTCTCTGATTTCACCAGTCTCTGCCAATTCCAGAGAAATAACGGCCTTTAGCGGAACCGAAAAGGTTCTGCCTTTTTTCTTACACTCAATTTCCGAGAACTTGATATTTTCAAAATCAAGCTTGTATGACTCGAAATTGAGAATCATTTCATTATTCTGACTCGATATCGGGAAAGTGGACTCAAAAACGTCCTCCAATCCCTGACCTGTTTCCGGTAAAAGTCCCTTCTTGAGATTCTCACTTTGAAGGAAGCTTTCATATGATTCCTTCTGAATCCTAATCAGATCAGGCAGTTCGCATGTCTCCTGAAACTTTTTCCCAATATATACGCGGTTTTTGGATTTGCCCGTGGCAACCATCTTGTACCCTCCAACGCAGTTTGAGGATGAAAACATCGCTGATCAAGCGGGCAGCAGGACTATTTCACCTGCATCTATTCCGTCTTTCCCACAATCGACCGTATTAAATTGAAATCGGTACTAGCAGAAACACGATGTTGTGCTAAACGAAAAAGACTTTGCTCATCAAACGAAAGTGATGAGACAAAATAAGGTCTTCCGTCCGGAGACAAACCCCCCAGACGGAAAACCATCGTAACTATTTGACTTCGACAGTGCAACCAGCAGCTTCGAGTTTCTCCTTGAGAGCAGCAGCTTCTGCCTTGGAGACTCCTTCCTTGAGCTTTCCGCCGTTCTCGACGAGATCCTTTGCTTCCTTGAGTCCAAGCTCTGTGCAAGCTCTGACTTCCTTGATGGCAGGAATCTTCTTCGCAGGATCAAATCCCTTGATGATGACGTCGAATTCGGTCTGCTCTTCGACTGCTTCAGCAGCTTCGGCAGCAGCGGCAGGGGCAGCGGCGGAAACAGCGGCAGTTACGCCGAACTTCTCTTCCATTGCCTTGATAAGGTCAGAGACCTCAAGAACCGTCATGTTTGCAATTGTTTCCAGAATTTCTTCTTTGGTAGCCATATTATCTTCTCCTAAAATAATTTTCTTACAGTAATAGTTGGTTACAGAACGAAGACTAATACTGTTTAGTTTTCACTTTTTCCTTCAAGCTTTTCAGTGTAAGCAAGAAGAGTCGCAGCCAGCTTCTGAACAGGAGCCTTCATCGTACCCATGAGGATGCTGATAAGCTCAAGCTTGGTTGGCAGTTTCGAGTATGCTTCAGTCTGAGCGGCATTATAGATGCTTCCATCGATATAGCCACCCTTCACCACGAGCTTGTTCGTTGCTTTTGCGCTTTCGAACATGATCTTGGCGGCAGGGCCTTCGTTATCACCTCTTGCGAGGATGACAGCGGTCGGTCCCTTAAGGCATTCATCCATTCCCTTGTGATTAAGCTGGTCAAGAGCGATCTTTGCAAATCTGTTCTTCACAACTCTGCAAACTGCATCGTTCTTTCTAAGCTTCCTTCGGAGATCTGTGATCTCCTCGACAGTCATTCCTCTGTACTCAGCGAAAAAGAATCCGGTATAGTTCTGGAATTCATTCTTGAGTTGCTCAACAGCCTTTTCCTTTACAGGGGTGACCCTTGTCTTATGATCAATAACAGCCATCATGCACCTCCTCAAGCCTTCTTCTCTGCAGATTCCTTAGCGAAATCCACTGCTACACCAGGTCCCATTGTGGAAGCCATCGAAAGAGACCCAACGAAATCGCCCTTGTGATCGGAAGGTCTTCTCTTCTGAATCTCAGCAAAGATAACCTTGGCATTCTCCACGACATCTTCACTGCTCATCGAAACCTTTCCAATAGCAAGGTGAACGACACCAGTCTTGTCTGAACGGAACTCAACTCTTCCCTGTCGAAGTTCGGCAAGGGCACCCTTGAGGTCCATCGTGACTGTGTGTGTCTTCGGGTTCGGCATCAGTCCTCTTCTTCCGAGAATCGGTCCGAGTCGTCCGACTGACTTCATCATGTCTGGTGTGGCTACTGCCACATCAAAGTCCATCCAGCCACCCTTGATCTTTTCAACCAGGTCGTCATCTCCGACGTAAGCTGCACCTGCAGCCTTGGCTTCTTCGGCCTTCTCACCCTTGGCGAAGACAAGAATCTTCTTCTCGGCTGAGAACTGATGAGGGAGCACTACAGTGTCTCTGACACTCTGGCTCTTTGACAGCAGAAGACTGACATGGAGCTCCACAGTCTCGTCAAACTTCGCAAAAGCGATGCTCTTCACGATCTGTGCGGCTTCTTCCATGCTGTAAAGCTTGGTCTGATCATACTTCTTCACTGCTTCGAGATACTTCTTTCCGTGCTTCATTTCTCTACCTCCACGCCCATGCTTCTTGCTGTTCCGGCCACGATTGTCTTCGCAGCTTCCACATCATTTGCATTAAGGTCTGGCAGTTTGACTTTTGCAATCTCTTCAAGCTGAGCCTGAGTAAGCTTGCCAACCTTATTCTTGTTAGGAACACCACTCGCCTTTGCAAGACCAAGAGCCTTCTTGATCAGCACTGATGCAGGTGGAGTCTTGAGAATGAAGCTGAAAGTCCTGTCAGTGTAGACTGTAATGACCGCAGGAACGACCAGTCCTGGTTCAAACTGCTTTGTTCTTTCATTGAACTGCTGAACGAACTGGGGGGCACTTACGCCATGAGGTCCAAGAGCTGGTCCGATGGGAGGAGCTGGTGTGGCCTTCTGGGCGGGACACTGTAATTTAATAATAACAGCAACCTTTTTCTTTGCCATGATTTTTCTCCATATTAACACGGTTTCATAAAAAATATGATCCCATGCCTGGTAATAACGCCTGTCATACGATCAGGCTCCCACCTATCCGGTTACCCGGAGAGGAGTATCAAAAACTAGGGCGTGTTTATGTTAAAGAACAACTAAGCGGATTCCTACGCCATGGGACCCACATCCCGGCTCAAGCCGGTATCATCACACTTTCTCAACCTGAGAGAAGTCAACATCGACAGGAGTAGGTCTTCCGAATATCTCAACGGAAACCCTGAGACGGGACTTTTCCGAATTGACATCCTCTACTTCACCGGCAAACTGGTCGAAAGGACCATCGACGATGCGGACTCTGTCTCCGACATTGAATGACTGACGTGGCTTGAACGTTGTTTCGCCCTGAATCTCGCCAGTCTGCTTAAGAATCTCAGTATATTCCGCCTTGGAAAGCGGCTTGGGCATCTGCCGGGCAGTTCCCGTAAGGAATCCAGTCACACCTTCGATACGCTTGATCTGAGTGCAGACTTCCTTCCAGTTGATATCAGTAAGCTCCAGATCCACGAGAATATATCCTGGAAGGATTTTCTCACGAATCTCTTTCTTCTTTCCATCCTGATTCTCGGTATGAGTGGAGAACGGAATCTTCACATCGAAACAGAACATGGCGAAGTCCGGATTCATCTCCATCATTCGCCTGATGATTCTTTCGATTTTCTGCTCATATCCAGAATAAGTATGTACTACGAACCAGCCTCTAGACATCACAACCCCTTAGAACAAAAGCTCCAGTCCCTTCAGCAGCAGGAAATCCGCCAACCCTAGGAACACAGCAAAAGCGAACGAAGAGACTATGACAATAAGAGTCGACTTTCCGACATACTGTTTTGTCGGCCATACGACTTTCTTCATCTCTGCGACACTTTCCTTGAAATACCTGATGATCTTTTTCATGATCGACTCCTATATAGTTTCAGGTGAGATTTTTCAGGCCAGGAGGGATTCGAACCCCCAACACCCGGTTTTGGAGACCGGTGCTCTAACCGTTGGAGCTACTGACCTAAATATCTCATAGCTTAGCTATTTAATCTTTGTTTCTCTATGCAAAGTATGCTTGCGGTCAAACGGGCAGTACTTGTTAAGCTCTAGCTTGCCCGGAGTATTACGACGGTTCTTCTCCGTTGTGTAATTCTTCCTTTTGCATTCTGTGCACTGAAGGGCAATCTTTTCAACAGGCCCTTTTTTCTTATCTGCCATACTCCACTCCTTTGCTCCAGTCTCCCGAGCAAAAACTTCAAAAGCCTTCGGGCGGAATCGAACCGCCGACCCCATCCTTACCAAGGATGTGCTCTACCACCTGAGCTACAAAGGCAAGACACCCATTTTGGGCGTGCAAATGACAAAATAGCAATTGTCTTGCCTTTTGTCAATAACGGCAAAGCCGAACAATGAATTATTGCAGAAACAACACATTCAGTCAACATGTTTTACCAAGGTTGCATCACAAGCTGGCTGTTTTGCCGACAATCTTCGCCACTTCGGAAAAACCAAGGCGAGTACGATTACCTCATCAGCAAGCACCCGCCTGTGAAAAATCATTTCTTCATAGCATCTTCAATGCTCGTATCCGTTCCATTGCGGTGTGCCACAGGACATGGCTTTATGTTCCATATCCTTGAGGCATACTCCGCAATGCTCCTATCCGACGAGAACTTTCCACTGCATGCAATGTTCATAACGGACTTTCTGTTCCATTCGTTCCTGTCGGAAACATAAAGGTCCGAAAGCTTCTGCCGTTCATCGGCATACATCCTCAGATCGGCAAACAGCATGAACCGATCCTTGCCCCCCCCGAAGATAGCCTGACGAAGAGGTTCGAAGATATGCGGTTCGGAAATATTGAAGTATCCGGACAGAAGAAGATTCACCATGTCCTTGATCTCCTCATCTGCAAAGATGAATGAATAAGGATCGTAATTCTCCCTTAGCTTCCTTACCTCTTCAGCTGTGTGGCCGAATATGAATATGTTGTCATTTCCCACAGCTTCCGCCATCTCCACGTTGGCGCCATCCAATGTGCCTATTGTCAGGGCTCCATTGACCATGAACTTCATGTTGCCGGTTCCAGAAGCCTCCATGCCGGCAGTGGAAAGCTGCTCTGAGATGTCAGTGGCGGGTATGATTCTCTCTGCCATGGTCACTCTGTAGTTAGGCATGAAATGAACAGACAGCTTATCATTCACCGCCGAGTCGTTGTTAACGATATTTGACAGATTTGAAATCATCTTTATCGACAGCTTTGCATTGACATAACCCGGAGCGGCCTTGCCTCCGAAGAGGAACACAGTCCTTGGGAAGCTGTCATGGTACCTGCGGTCATTCTTGAGGCGCACATATATGAGAAGAATGTCCATTGCATTAAGAAGCTGACGCTTGTACTCATGGATTCTCTTCACCTGGACATCAAACACCGAATCAGGATCGACGATGATTCCGCAGTCCTTGCGAAGAAATGACGCAGCCTTGACCTTGGCGTCTCTCTTGACCTTTGCAAACTCATCACAGAAACCCTTGTCCGAAGCAAATGGAGAGAGCTTGGATATCTGAGAAAAATCCGTTATCCAACAATCGCCTATTGCACCGGTAATCAGATTTGACAGCCCTGGATTAGCAGAAAGAAGCCATCGTCTCTGGGTTATTCCATTGGTGACATTGGTAAAGCGACCAGGGAATATCTTGTTGAATTCAGGGAACATCTGGGTCTTGAGGAGCATGCTGTGAAGCTCGGCGACACCGTTTGTCGAATGGCTTCCCACAATGGCCAGATTGGCCATTCTCACCATCTTGGGACGGGATTCCTCAATCAGGCTCACCTTGCTGATCGCCTCATTGTCCAACGGGAAGAAAGTGATTGCACTCTCAAGGAATCGCCGGTTGATTTCATATATGATCTGCATATGACGTGGAAGCAGTGAACCAAGCATGTCAACAGACCACTTCTCAAGTGCTTCCGGCATCAACGTATGATTGGTGTATCCCATCACCTTCACAGTGATTCCCCATGCTTCATCCCAATCAAGGTTTTCCGAATCAAGCAGTATTCTCATCAGCTCTGCAATTGCAATCGAAGGATGGGTGTCATTCAGCTGAATTGCGGCGAAATCGGGAAACTTCTCCCACTTCTGGTTTTCCCTCTTGAATCTTCGTACAATGTCGGCCAATGCGCAGGCAACAAAGAAATACTGCTGCTTCAGCCTGAGAATCTTGCCCATATAGCCTGTATCATTCGGATACAGAACCTGGCTGATGTTCTCGGCCTGATTCCGTTCACGGACGCTTTCGGTGTAGTCACCCTGATTGAATTCCTTGAAATCAAATTCATTGGCAGCCTTTGCAGAGAAGAGCCTTAGGGTATTCACTGTCTTTGCGCCGTATCCAATCACAGGCATATCATAAGCCAATCCCTGAACCACTTCAGAACCAATCCATTTGAAACAGTCACGACCATTTTCACGGATCACCTTGACTTCGCCACCGAACTGAACAGGAAACACCAGGTCAGGACGGCATACCTCCCATGGATTTCCATATCCGCCAAGCCAGGAATCAGGTCGCTCAATCTGATATCCATTCTGTATCTTCTGATTGAAGATTCCATAATTGTATCTTATGCCATAGCCATATGCTGGTATTTCCAACGAGGCCATCGAATCAAGGAAGCATGCCGCAAGACGTCCAAGTCCGCCGTTTCCCAGACCGGCATCCTTTTCCATCTCCTCAAGATCCTCATAGCTGTAGCCCAACCGGTTCATAGCTTCTTCCACCTGTGGACCAAGCCCTAGATTGACCAGGTTGCTGTTCATCGCACGTCCCATGAGGAACTCAAGGGACAGATAGTACACTCGCTTGGCGCTGTTGCGTCTTTGAGTCTTACGACTCTCATCCCATTGATGAATAATCCTGTCCCGTATCGCCAAGGCAAGCGCCACATAGCGATTCTCATCAGTTGTATGATAGATATCGGCATCCATCGAATATTTTAGCTGCTCGGCAAAATCCTTTTCCAGGGCCTCCGTTGTCGGAGAGAACCTGACATTCTGAACAGAAGAAATCTTTGTCATTAAATCCTCACTGGTTTCACCATATCATCAAAACCATCACATATCAACATTTTGCAAACCGGTTTGTCAGTATTTTTAGTGCGAAGAAGCATGAGAAATAAAATCCGACTTCACAAAGAATTAAAAGAGAAAATCAATAAACAGGCAAAAAACAAACCTGCTTTTCATATTTTTTCAATCAACCTGATGAAATTCTCCACAGTCAATTCCAAATCGCTTTCTGCCCTTTTTCTTGCCTCCGAAAAAGGGATGCAGACCCGATTGATAGAAAAAACAGCAGTGACGCCTTCTTCGTAACATTGGCTGATATCATCTCCGATGTCTCCGACAAAGGCGATCACCTTGGCAGTCGATCTGCAGCTTCTGACCCGTCTGGCAATTCCTATGACGGCCTTTCCTCTGAGACTCTGAGAATCCAGCTTTCCTTCGCCAGTGAAGACAAAGTCGGCATCTTTTACCTGCTTATCAAATCCGACAGTGTCCAGGACTGTCTCGATTCCCATCTGAAGCGAAGAACCGAAGAACGCAACCATTCCTCCACCCATTCCGCCGGCCGCTCCGGCACCAGGCATTCTCCCGACATCGATTCCAATTGATTTGAAAATAACCCTGTCCAGATTCCTGAGCCCTTCATCCAAACGGCTGACCATCTCAGGCGTGGCACCTTTCTGCGGTCCGAATACATAAGCCGCTCCTGACTTTCCATGAAGTGGATTGTCTACATCACACATCGATACGATTGAGATTCCCTCCAGACGGCTGTCACGGCTATTGGAGTCTATTCTGACTATTTCCCCAAGCGTCCCTCCTGCAGGAACGAAGGTCTCTCCACTTTTGTTGATGAACTTGACGCCACAAGCCGCGGCCGCCCCACAGCCGCCATCGACAGTGCAGCTTCCCCCAAGCCCGATGATGATCTTACGGCATCCTCTTCCAACCGCCGACAGCAGCATTTCACCTACTCCATAGGTTGTAGTGGAAGCAGGATCAAGATGATGATCCTCGGCCAACGGAAGTCCTGCACAGGAAGCCATCTCAATCACGGCAGTGTCACCATTTACGATGATATATGTGGAATCTACTCTATTCATGAAAGGACCGGCAACCGATACAGTGACCCGCTCGCCACCAAGTGCCTGCGCGAAAGCATCAACGCTTCCTTCGCCACCATCTGCAACAGGAATCGATTTGATTTCGGATTCAGGCAATCTGCGAAGAATCGCCCTTTGCATAATGGAACATATCAATGACGAACTCATGGTTCCCTTGAACGAATCAGGTATCAGTACAAATTTCTTCGGCTTCATTTCGACTCTCCATCAGAGATGATAGCACGAAAAGCCATCTGAGTAATCCTCATGTTCACAAAAATCCGGGTTGAAGCAGCGTAGGATTCTCCTTCGGAGCTCATCGATGAATTTCAGGAAGAAGCAAGCTAGAACAGGTTTAACGATATGACCAGTCCATCATATTCAGAGAACGCGGGAAGAACTGCCTTCTGATATGCCACACCCAGTTCTATCTGATACAGGTAGCCAGTCCATACGACAGTCCTGATTCCAGATCTGACCATGATGCCGTTGCACATTCTATGAATCACATTAGGCTGATTGGGAAGCTCAAGCCATTGAGTGAAGTAACCCACATCGACAAGAACGCGGGAAATTGTCGCTTCAGTGGAAAACAGACGCCAAAGAAAGCGGAACCCCATTTCAGTAGAGAATTCCATTGTCGCATTCATGCCCGTAGCGCTTCCTCCAGGCTGAGTCATCACTGAGCCAATGGCAAACCCCTCCATCCCGTATACGTTGCCGTGGATGCCCAATGAAACACCTCCAAAAGGTGCAAGCTGGCTTCCACGAACGAATGACACCCCGCCATCCAGATGAAAATCAAATCCTTCCCTGCTTCCGGCAGACAGCGAAAAAAGACAGGCCAATGCCAAGACAATCAGTACCAAACATCTTCTGCTCTTCATCTGCTACCTCCCCAGAAAAAGAAATCTTCTGCCATCCAAAGTCAGACAGCAGGGACCTTCATCCACATCAGCCTCGAATGAAAACTTCATCTTGGACTTCTCTTTGCCATCCAGTCCGTCTGAAAGCACCAATGTTCCGGATGACCTGAGCAATTCCAGATGATCATACTCAATCTCGTAGCTACCGGAAACCGAAGAATAATCTGAACCACGGCAGAAATAACCACCTTCCAGTGACAAATCAAGCTGATAAAGATAATGCCCTTCATAGGTTGAAGGCAATTCATAGCTTCCAAAAATCAAATTCGGCTCACTGAACGAGAAATCAGGGATCACTCCAGAAATCGTATTCAGGAGATCGCAGCTGGGAATCACCAGCAAAATCATCGCCAAAAGAAGGCCGAACAGCCAAATATTCTTCTTCATATCATGCTCCTCAAAGGCTGCTCGATACAGAGACAGTACCTTGACCATCCGCCATCTTTACCGAATAATTGCCGACAAATGCCTTGTTTTCCACTCTTATCGACTCGTTCCCAATCACAGCAGGGTACATTCCACTGATGGTGAAGCTCAATCCCTGCGCTGTTCCAGTTCCACTCGTATTCACGTGCATTTCAAAATACCCTTTTTCTGAATACAGAAAACTGGATTCTCCGAAATCCTCGTAGGTGAATGATATGAACCCTCCTATTCCTTCGGTCTTTGCATAATAACTGCAGAATCCGAAATCAGAGATACTGGCAGAGCCAACTGCACCGGCATGAGCTCCATGGGCTTCATGACATGTCTGCTTTTCCTCTCCGAGGGCCTCCATCTGCTCATTCAACGAACTCCCGTTACCCTTCTTGACTCTTGAATTGATCGAACCATCTCTCCAGTAGGAGGCAAGGTCTATGCCATCGAAGAAATCATTGGAGAACTGAGTCGGAAGCTTGTCTGCGTTTTCCCATGGCTTGAAGGCAAGGCAAGTCCAAAGCCTCACTAACGTCTTGGCGGTTATGGCACCATATCCAATGACAGGATCAGAGAACACGCTTGACCTTCCCAGAAGATCAACCGCCTGGATTCTATATGAGTACTTCTGCCCAGGAACTGCAGACTGGAAAGAATCATCATACGAACCGACATTACCTGGGACCGTAACAGAATCCAGCTTGCTGCTGCCATCCTCATTCCAACGTTCAATGACGTAATGATCCACACCTTCTGATTTTGACCAGCTAATGCGAATCGGGAACACGCCTTCCAAATTGGCAGTCAGACCTGAAAAGAATCTATTGGACGAAACTGACAACCCCTCAGGTGCGCAAGGGGCTTTGACAGATATCGCATCACTCAAGGCGGTCTTCATTCCATCACCATTGGTCAACTGGACTGAGAACATCGTATATTGTTCATCTTCTGGCAGAGAAGGATCGAATGGCGAGAAGAATTCAATGACATCCTTGTCTTCCGGTGAGATTGTCTCTTCCTTGCTGCTTGAGTTTCCTGCTTTGCATACTATTGTGTAGTACCAGTCGGAATGGCTTGCACGGTCAGCCGAAAAATCCAGACCAACTGATTGGGAAAAGGTTAACTTGAAGCCCAGTGGCTGGGACGAAAGAGAAAGAACAGGAACGGGATTGGACAAAAGGTATCCATCTGCCGAAGCAGGTTCACCCTTCAGGATTGAATCAGAATCATCCTTAGTCAACGGAATGACAGTATAAGTGTATCTCACACCTTCTTTAATGCTTCTTGAACCCCTCTTGTCAGTGAATCTCCATTTCTGGCCATCCAAGTCCTCAAGCTTGTCCGCCCCATACGGGAAGACCATCTGCTCTGAGACACCAGGTGCAGACCGGTATATCTCATAGGAGCTCACTGCTGGATCCTGATCCCAGGTCAATGACAGCGGACTGGCCTGAGCATTGATACTTTCTCCCTGAGTGACTGCAAGGTTCTCAGGTACCGATGGGGCTCCATACACCAGTGAGTAACCGATGGCGGATGAGCTTTCATCCAAGTCTGTCTCACAGCCGTTTCTGCCTACCGCAGTAACCTTGAAATACAGATTCACCCCTGATTCTCCATCCTTGATGAGGTATGAGTATTTCTGAATCCCGCTGGAAGACGAACGGACTTCTGCGACAAAGGAGTCTGAAGAACTGAATATGAGATCACGGGATCTGTATATCTTATAAGAATCCACATCAGGATCCGCTTTCCAGCTGAGCATTATCTTTTCTGCATTCTTTCCTTTTGCGGCATCCAGTGCCGATGGCGGGCATAGAAGCGAACCCGCAGCTTCAGGCGAATAATCCCCAAAGCCAAGTGCCTTGCTGCATGCCCTTACCCTGTAGGTGTATCTGGTTCCAGCAACCAAAGAGGGATAACTGGCTTCCCAATCCACATAGGAAGTGCCGATGATGTCGAAAGGGAATGTCTCGAAGACATCCGAATCAGATGCCTTGCGGGAAATCTCATAATAGTCAGCGCCTTCGACCTCACCCCATGACAGCACAATCGAGTCTGTGTACAGCGCTTTGGAAGCGACAAGATATTCAGGAGCGCTCTTGTCAAAGACAGGTTTCTGAACAGGTTCATCCTCTATCACCGGTGTCTGCTGATCAAAGCCGGAGAGAAAATGATCCATATCACAGGATGCCGTCAGAAGAAGAACCAGAATCAGCAGAAATGTCATCATATGTCTTGTTTTCATCACTTCCTCCTAGAATGGCTTCACTGCCAAGTCTGCGGCACTTACTTCAACCGTCTCACCATTGAACGACACTGACAGCTTTCCCTCGCCATAAGTCTGGACATTGATGGCTTCAGTGATCTTCACCACTGCCAAGATGTTTTTAAACAAATCAGACGGGAACCTGATTACGAATTCTCCTTTATCTATCTTTCCAAGTGGATCAGTGTTCAGATAGCTGTTGTCATTCACCCAAAGAACCACCGGAGTTGTATTCGTCACAGTGAAACCAGCTGCTCCCCATGGAGCCGCGGTCAGTTGAATCGATCCTCCATCTCCCTGAGAACCGGACCAGAGGACAGAAGGGACGTTCTTCACAACAGCATGCCCATCTGAACTGGTGACAGTCTTCTGAGGCGAGCCACTGCTGGCAGAGCCTTGCCACCAATCCCCGTTTATCGCACTGCTGCTATCTGCTTCATGAAGATAGGACGAAAGAAGGCTATTCACCACCCAAATCATTTCTTCGGGCTTAAGCAGTCTGAATGAATCCGAAACTCCCTGGCTTTTTGTTGACCTGACGACGGTCCCTCCGACATTCCTCACACTCTGGATTGTGAATAGAGAGAGAAAATCTGAAGGATACTTGATATCGGCGCCAGCAAAATTACATGTCATGGTCTTGCCATCTGCACTCAGGCTGACAAATCCCGCCTGGTCTTCTGTCCCAAGCAAAGCTCCAGCTTCAAGACCGGCAGAGCCAACTGACACTCCTGACCTTGAGTTCTGAATCAGCAAATAGTCATCAGCATAAGGAGCAACACTCCAAGACAGCGTGAAGAAAGTCTTGTCGCCATGGCTCTGTACAGAAAGATTCTCAGGTGCTCGAAGGACAAATCCCAATGCCGAATCATCCCCTTCTGCAAAAGTCTGCTTCAACGAAGTCATTCCATTCTTCACTGTCTCCAAGGTAAACCATGTATCTTCGGCGGTGCTTGTCAGCCAGCTGGTTGTCGTGCAGGAAACAGGTTCGGACCAGTTCCTTCCATCATTGCTTGAATACAGATTGTACGAATCGGCCCCTTCAACTGCATTCCATGTGACCTTTATCTGCTGACCGCTTTCAGCCTTGGAGGCGACTATGCCCTTTGGTGGGGCAAGCCAGCAACCTGTCACTGGCAAAACCAGATCGGCATTGACTGTTGAATCTCCGTTTTCAGGAATGACAACAACTGAATACTTCTCTGACAATGGATATGGATTGGAAGCGGAGGATGAGAACAGTGAATCTGCAGCTGAGAATTTTTCATCATAGACAGTCTTTCCAAAGACAGAGGCGACGTGCCGGCTTCCAATGAACCGGTCTTTAGAAACCACATCTCCTCGATAGATGTTCAATGCATAGCCATCTGCTCCAGCCACTGAATTCCAAGATACAGAGAAGAAACCCGGCGCTTCCTCCACGGTGGCTTCCACACCAAGCAAAGCCGGTCCAAGAAGACAACCATTTTCCACATTTGACAAATCAGTCGTATTTCCAAGTCTGTCCTGAGCCTGAACGACAAAATCGAAGATCCTTCCGGAATCGGCAGTACCTTCTCCAATGCCATCAGTAAGGATAGTCGATGAATCATTGAGATGAACCACTTCATAAGGTTCACTGCTTCCGCCAGCACGATAGCTCAGCAAATACCCGGAAGCTCCTTGGGAAGGGCTGAACTGAACATTGATTGAGGAAATGGAAGTCCCATCTGAAGCAGCAAGACCCGATGGAACAGAAAGAGTCTGAAGCCTGGTCACTTTTGCACTTACAGTACCAACGTAGTTCGGGTTTTGAGAATCTTCCCCATAAGTGGCCTGAACCCTGCAATACTTTGAGAGTCCGTCGGGCAAGCCCAGAAGTTCGACACTGACCGTGTTTCCCTGGAAGTTGAACAGACAAGGAGTGTCGGAGGTGGAGGCAATCAATTCCCCTGTGCCGACATTCTCCATATCAGAAGCCCATCTTATCTCGTAATGAAGCTTAAACTGATCCAGGACGTTGGTACCTCCCACCAGAGTCTGCGTCCAGGTCAGGACCGCCTTCTTGGCCAGGATGTCAGATGAATCCAGGTCTGAAACATAATCAATCATCTCGAATTCCGTATTGTAGTCAACTGTTTCTGCTGTCACTATCGGTTCGGAGGTAGTACCATCCATGTGTTTCATCTTCAAGGAATAGTACCAATGGTGATCATAACGCGAATCCAGAGAATCCGCCGATCCATCAAGGGAGAACTGATCGCAATGACTTGATCCAGTCAAATCAAGGCTCACGGTTCCAAGCGAATCAATTCGTGAAAGAACGAATTCTGCGTTTCTGCCGGAAGGATCGAAGAAATCCCAGGCCAGATTCACGGTGACACTGCCATCTGTGATGGAACTGCTTGCAATTCTCAGATTCTCAGGAAGCCATTCTGCATATCCTGGGTTCTCTGTTTCAAGAGAACTGATGGAGGAACTCTGCCTTACAAGAGCAGTGCCGTTCTTCAGATAATAAGCTGTGATCCGATAGTCATATGTCGTATTGGACGTGATATCGTGATCGACATACAGATAACTCGCCTTGCCGCCAGCACCTTCGGGAACCCAGCTGTATTGTGCACAATTGATTTCGGCTTTCTGGCTGACCACAGTCTCCCAGTTTTCAGTTCCATGAACAGAACGTTCAACCAATGCCCTATGGGCGACTGTCACATCGTTGAGACCAGTGATGAAATCATCCATTTCCCATCTGATTTGAATTTCTGACTTGTCGGTTCCTTCCGATGCCCTTATGGACAGAGCCTGATAAGGAGAATACGAAATGTCTGTGCAAAGCGACAAGTCATCGCAGCCAATCACAATCTCATTGCCTTGTCCATCAACCAAACCGGTATTCAGACTAAGACTGTAAGAAACAGGAACGGCATTTCCAGCCACAACATCAGAATAGGAGCACCCCTGCCCTCTATATATTTCCTGCTCGGCACCTTTGTGGAACCTGGTCAGGACAAACTCATAGCCTGGATACAAAGTTGAATTGCCATCCAGCTCCTTCATCAGTTCATTGCAATTCCATGACAGATTTATCGAAGCTCCTTCCACCAAAGCCAAAAGATCGATCTTTGGAAGCACTGCCCCCTCAACTGCAGACGATTCACTGCTTTTGAAAAGGACAGTCCTGCCATTGTGAACGTACGGTATCACCGCAGTCACGGACGCAAGGACATGAGTACCGGCTTTCAGCGAACCAATGGTAATGGAAAACTCCTTCTGCCCAGCTTCGGGAACTACTGTCAGCTTTCTTGTTTCAAGGTAATCAGGACCGGTCTTGTACTGAAGCTCATAGTAAAGTCCATACCCTTCGGCATTATCCTGCCCTGAGAATGACAGGACTACAGACGAGTTCCCATCCACAGTCGCTTTCAGATCAGTGACTGCAACAGCCTTCAAGACCGGGGTCAGAACGCTTTCCACCTTGCCTTTCATTGGATCATACCTGCAGCCATTGACTGTTATCAGAAGCGCAAACACCATCAAAAGTATATATATTTTACATTTATTTGTTTTCATTGCTTACAATTCACCACGTCCGATAATAATGAACAAAAACTATATTATCGTCAAGTATTGTACACACTCTATTTCAACTGATTATTATCAGTAAAATATTCAGTTCGTTTTGGCTTTTTGAGGCATATGGAATTTTCCCATCCAAGGATTTAGAAATTATCAGCAAATGCAGAATATCAAGCAGTAAAGACATGCTCGATGAAGATCTGGAAGGAACCTAGTTCAGAAATGGAATCCGAGATATCAATGAGAGAAGAACAGGAGCAAGGACCAATGCTGGAAGGAAATTCGCAGTCTTGAACTTCTTTATGTCCAGGAGGCCTAGTCCTATCATCAACAGCAGAACACCGCCAATCGAAGCCAGCTCATTTATTCCTGAATCTCCCATCAGGGGTTGCAGCCATCCTCCTGCCAATGTGAAGAAACCCTGATAGACAAGGACAAACAGGGTAGAGAATGCAACTCCGCTGCCATAAGCAGAAGCAAATACAATCGCCATACAGCCGTCCATTATGGATTTCACAAGCAAAGTCTGATAATCACCAGTCGTCCCCGCCTGTATTGATCCCACGACCGTCATTGCCCCTGAACAGAACAGAATCGAGGCGCTCATGAAGCCCTGGGCAAACCCAGAAGCCTTTTGTTCTTTATCTTCACCTTGTCTAGGCTGAGTGATCCGTCCAAGCTTCTCACCCAGAATCATGATGCCATCCTCAATTCTGATCAGATACCCCAGGCCTCCACCAAGCACCAATGCGAGAATCATCACCAATGGATTGGAGGCTTTCAAGGCCATGCCCATTCCCAGAACAAGAGTCACACAGCCACTGGAAGCAAAGACGACTTCCTTGAACTTTTCAGAAACATGGCTTTTGAGCAGTAACCCAACTATTGAGCCAATAATTATGGCTATGCAATTTATAAATGTGGCAATCATATTGGAATTGAGTATAATGACTAATATGCAGTTTTTTCAAGGAGACTTATTGTGGATTTCATAATTCTAGCCGCTGGGACTTCTTCACGTCTTCCTGCCGCCAATAAATTGCTTCTTCCATTCGAAGATGAGCCTCTGTGTCTCCATTCGATAAGGCAGGCCTTGGAAGCCTCTTCAACCCTAGGCGGGAAGGTGACCATAGTCACAGGCCATCAATCTGGAAAAGTAAGAAGGCTTCTCACTTCATACTCCCTGGAACATAGGGAGAACCTAAGATTTGCATATAACCAGAACTATATTTTTGGCCAGTTCTCCTCTACAAAAGTCGGTCTCAAGGCAATACAGCCGGATTCTCCCTTCTTCATCTGTGTGGGTGATCTTCCTTTGATAACGGCCGACCATTATCTCAAGTTGGCACCATTGCTGAAAGGACATGATGCAGTCAGACCATTCTACGGCACACGCCCCGGGCACCCCGTGCTTCTTGCCTCCCGTCTGCGCCAAAGCCTTATTTCAATGCCTGACAGCCAGTCAGTCCGCGGACTGCTTGATGATTGCGATGTATTGGAACTGCATACTGATGATCCTGCATGGACAACCGATATTGATACCTGGGAGCAGTACGAAAAAATCTCAGATACAGTCCAGCCAGCAAACTCTTGACCTTTCAACAGCAAAAGTGCCCAGACAGCTTGCCCAGGCACTTCTCCACTTAAGACGGCAGATCAATCACTGGCAGGCTTGAAGCGATTTCCGATCAAGTTTGCCGACACCACCATCAAAGTCGATATGGCAATCATGATAATTCCCAATGCAGAGAGCTTTCCCCATAACCCGTCATCGGAGAATTTGAGAATCATTACAGCCAGTGTCTCGGTTCCAGGACGGGACAGGACAACGGAAAGTGACAATTCACGGAAGAACATGGTTGCCATGAGAACCCATCCTGATACTATTCCCGACACCAAAAGAGGCACAATGATTCGCTTTACTGTAGTGAGAAACGATGCACCGCACACTTTTGATGACTCCTCAAGATGACTGTGAATCTGGATGAAGGCACTGGTCATAGGTCGTATGCCATATGGCAGATAAGTCGCTATATAGCCAATGAGAAGCGCCCAGATCGTTGCATACAGCGGGGTACGGACAAACAGCCACATGAACCCGATTGCGATGACAATGCCAGGGAACGAGAATGAAAGGAAACTCAGAGATTCCAGAACACCAGCGGATCTTGTCTTCACCTTGACAATGACATATGAGACAAAAACCGAGAGAATAGTTCCCAAAGTGGCACCGACAAGACTTAGGAACAGACTGTTCTTCAATGACACAAGCGAGATTGAGTCAGTGAAAACCGACTTCCAATGATTCAGATTCATCATCGAGAAGGCCTTGGCACTTGGAACCATGGAATATGGCACAAGCGAGGTATACAGCAATACCAGAACCGGAAGGATTATGAGAACGAACAGAAGAATCAGCAGGATGATGAACAGAGGAATCCTTGCCCCCTTCAGCTTGACCACCACTGGCTTGAACCCTCTGCTGGAGACAGTTATGAATTTTTCAGAAGATCTTGTCAGGTACCTGTAGACATATATCAGGGAAATTGACAGAACCAAGATGCACATTCCCGTGGCAGCGGCCTTTCCATAATCGGGGATAAGGCCTGTCGTCGTGATTTTGTAGATATAAGTGGCAAGGACAGTGATGTTGGCAGGCATTCCAAGAACGGAAGGAACTGCAAACGATGCCAGGCAACGTACAATGCACAAGATCAGTGCGGCAAGAATGGCAGGACGGAGGAGAGGAAGCGTGATTCTTAACAGCGTCTTGATGTTCCCTGCCCCAGATACCCTTGATGATTCCTCAAGCGAAACATCAAAAGATGCCATTGCAGGAGAAATAATCAGATAAGCTATCGGCAAATCCAGCCGTCCCTCGACAAGAATCATTCCTCCAATGGAGTATATGTTCATCGGAGAATGACTCATTCTGAATACATCCTTGAATATCAGATTCAAGATTCCATTTGAAGGATTGAGAAGGAGTCCCCAGCTGACAGCGAACAGGACATGCGGAATCATCATCGGAACAACGGAAATGACCTTGAACAGAAACTTTCCTGGAATGTCTGTCCTGTTGTTCAGATAAGCAAGAAACAAGGCAAGCACAGTCGAGAACAAGGCAGAACACAATACAAAGACGCAAGTATCACCAAGCACACCATAGAATGATACATCCCCGTATACTGCCTTGTACTTGTCCAAAGTGAAATCTCCGATTTGAACAAGGCCCTTTGAAAAACTTCCAATCAGAAGCATGATGACCGGACTCAAGCTAAGCAATGCAAGAATTGCAATCAATACCCAAGTCAGTCTAGTCTGTGATTTAATCATACTCATTCTTCCTCATTCGGTAACAAGAAGACAATGCTCCGGCCTGACAGAGAACTGCACGGGATCTCCTGGAGACAAATCAACAGTAGCCGGAAACTTGACCATCACCTGGGTATTCTCGACCTTTATTTCACTTTCATAGACTTCACCGACAAACACCATTGATTCAACGATTCCACTTACAGTGTTGACAGGTTTTGGCTCATCAGCTGATACCAGTTCGACAAATTCAGGCCTTATGCAGACCACGACCTTGCTCTGTGGATCAAAGTCTGTCTGGCTACAGACAAACTGACCGATATCGGTCCTCACAATGGAACCATTTGCATCTTTTTTTTCCACTACCGCTGGAATAAGATTGGACCTGCCGATGAAATCCGCAACGAACTGATGCTCTGCATGAAAGTAAATCTTCTTCGGGTCCCCGATCTCGACAATTCTTCCATTTCGCATTACACCGATATTGTCCGAAAGAGCCAGTGCTTCCACTCTGTCATGAGTGACGTAAACCGCAGTGATTTCAAGTTCAGTCAGAAAAGACCTCAATTCCTTTCTCGTCTCCTCTCTGAGCTTGGCATCAAGATTTGACAGCGGTTCATCAAACAGGATCACCTTTGGCTTGGCAACAAGTGCCCTCGCAAGGGCAACCCGCTGCTGCTGACCTCCAGACAATCTTGTGGCAGGACGCTTCTCGAATCCCTCCAATTGAACGAATTCCAACACTTTTCTGACTCTTTGTTCTATCTCCGCCCTTGGAATCTTCTGGTTCTGCAGAGGATAGGCAATGTTATTGAAGACATTCATATGAGGCCATATGGCATATGTCTGGAAAACCATCCCCAAGGATCTCTTTTCGGTAGGGACGAATATCTTCTTCTTTGAAGACCAGACCACAGTATCACCAATTTGGATTTCTCCCTCGTCCGGAGTTTCCAGACCGACAATACTTCTAAGCAGTGTAGTCTTGCCACATCCACTTGGACCAAGAAGAGTGAATATCCTATTTGATGGAATCACCAGATTCACATCATCCAGAGCCTTTATGATATTCCCTTCCGACTTATAATACTTCTTTAAACCTGTTATACGGATTTCCATGAGACATTCCTAGTATTTTTGAAAATTCAGTTATTTCGCAGCAAAGATCTTTTCGAACTTCGCTCCCCAGCTGATGATTTCCTCATCGGAAAGATCTCTTATAGGCCTCACATCGGCGTCCTTGATTCCTTCAATCGGAGGATAGACACCCGGTGTCAGCACATATTCACCAACCTGCTCTGAAAGAATCCCTGTGGTCTTGTCAGAAAGCCAGAATTCCATGAAGGCTTCAGCGGCATTCGGATGCGGTGAATCAGCAGTGATTGCAATCGCTCTTGGAGAACCGAACAACGGCTGTTCCACATGTGCCCATCCAAGCGGTGCTGGAGCTTTGGTGATGATATACTTCGGCATTGAAATTCCGATGAGCATTTCTCCGCTTTCTATCGGTGCAGGTGTCGGGCCAAACGACTTGACGAACATCGGTGAGTTGGCGGCAAGGCCCTCAAGGAAGGCGTACCAGTTTTCTTCTGAACCGAAAACATTGTTTTCCTTCAGCCCGACGAGCCAGGAGATTGTCGTAGCATGGCTTGCAGGATTTGCCATGACGATCTTTCCCTTCCACTTGGGATCGCAGATATCTTCGTATCTCTTCGGGACATCTTCAGCCTTGACCAATTCAGTATTGTAAATGAGTGCGACATATTCGATTCCGAACTGATAGATTCCACCATTGTTTCTTGTCCATTCAGGGTATGTCTCTCCAATCGGCGATACATAATCCTTGATCACACCCTGATCCTTGAGTATCTCAAGCACCGGAAGTGGCGCCTGAAGGACATCAGCCTGAAGCTTGCCTGCCGCGAACTCAGTCAGAACAGTCGAAACGAAATTCGCTGTGGAAAGACGTGTGACTTCAGCTGTGATCCCGGACTCGGAATTGAATGTCTCGATGACCGGCTCAATACCGGTGATGCTGGCATACATCGTGACCTTGTCCTCAAGGGTCTTGCTTTCACTCTTGACTTCCTGGCCTCCTGCTGCAAACAGCATGCCACCAACGGACAACAACACAACAAAAACAACAGCTCGCTGACAATAGAAAAAGGCTGCCTCCACTCTATGAATGGAAACAGCCTTGAAAAGATCCGGATTACTTCTATTTGGTCATTGTAAGCTTTCCACCTACGACATCCAGACTGATTGTATCCCCATCTGTGAAACGTCCACCAAGAAGCTCCTTTGCAAGGGGATTCTCCACATCGTTCACCAACGCCCGCCTGATTGGACGAGCACCGAAATCAAAAGAGAACCCGTTATCGCAGATCATCTGGGAAACGGCAGGAGTCCACTTGAGTCCGAGACCCTTCTGGGCAAGACGATCTTCCAACTGCTTCATCTGAAGTTCGACGATCTTCTTGATTGCACTTCGATCAAGTCTGTTGAATACTATGATCTCATCAATTCTGTTGATGAATTCAGGTTTGAACGAATGACGGATGATATCGACAACCTTCTCCTTGGCAACATCAAAATCGACATTTCCAAGAATCTCTCCAGATCCAAGGTTGCTTGTCATGATGATTATAGTGTTACGGAAATCAACCACTCTGCCCTGACCGTCAGTCAGTCGGCCATCGTCAAGAAGCTGAAGAAGAATATTTAAGACATCAGGATGCGCTTTCTCGATCTCATCAAACAGAATCACCGAATACGGTCGTCTTCGGACTATTTCAGTAAGCTGTCCGCCTTGATCATATCCAACGTACCCAGGAGGTGCTCCGATAAGCCGTGAGACTGAGTACTTCTCCATGTATTCGCTCATGTCGATTCTGGCAAGAGCCTTCTCGTCATCGAAGAGGAAATCTGCAAGAACCTTTGCAAGCTCCGTCTTTCCCACTCCAGTAGGACCAGCGAAGAGGAACGAGCCTAGGGGCCTGTTCTGGTCCGAAAGACCAGTCTTGTTACGCCTGATTGCATTGGCAACAGCACTTACAGCCTCGTCCTGACCGATTATCTTCTTGTGGAGAGTGTCTTCCAGCATTAGATACTTGTTCATTTCACTGGACAGCATTTTTCCCACAGGAATGCCTGTCCAAGTGGACACAATCTTGGCAATGTCCTCTTCTCCAACTTCCTCTCTGAGAAGCGAACCTCCCTCCTGCAGCTTCTTGAGCTGCTCGCTCTTATCCAGAACGCTTTTTGAAAGTGACGGAATCTGGCCATGCATGATCTCGGCAGCTTTAGCCAAGTCGCCGTTTCTCTCGGCAATCATCTCATCTGTCTTGAGTTTGTCAATCTGAGCCTTGCTGCTTCTGATCTCATCAATGACCTTCTTCTCATTCTCCCACTTCAGATGCATAGAATTATGTTTCTCAGTCAGATCGGCAAGTTCATCCTTGATCTTATCCAGCCTCTTGAGAGAGTTGGAATCAGTCTCCTTTGAAAGAGCTTGCTTCTCAATATTAAGCTGAAGCATCCTTCGGCCGATCTTATCAAGCTCCACAGGCTGACTTTCGATCTCCATCTTCAATTGGCTTGCGGCTTCATCCACCAGGTCAATTGCCTTGTCTGGAAGAAAACGATTGGTGATATATCTGTTGGAGAGAACCGCTGCCGCTACCAAAGCATCATCAGTTATCCTGACTCCATGATGAACCTCGTATCTTTCCTTGATTCCCCTGAGAATCGCTATGGTATCCTCTACCGATGGTTCCTTTACATAAACAGGTTGGAAACGGCGTTCCAAGGCCTTGTCCTTCTCAATATACTTTCGGTATTCATCCAAAGTAGTGGCTCCCACAGTATGGAGCTCACCTCTGGCCAAAGCCGGCTTTATCAAATTTGACGCATCGGTGGATCCTTCTGCGGCTCCTGCTCCCACTATGGTATGAAGCTCATCAATGAACAGAATGATCTGTCCATCACTCTTGGCGACATCGTTGATCACAGCCTTCAGCCGCTCCTCAAACTCACCACGATACTTCGCACCAGCGACAAGCTGTCCCAGATCAAGCTCCAGAAGCCTCTTGTCCTTCAGCGATTCCGGCACATCCTTGGAGACTATCCTTTCGGCCAGTCCCTCAATTATCGCCGTCTTTCCGACACCTGGCTCTCCTATAAGAACTGGATTGTTCTTCGTCTTTCTGGAAAGAACCTGCATCACCCGCCGTATTTCCTCATCTCGACCTATGACTGGGTCCATCTTTCCTGTCTTGGAAAGAGCAGTGATGTCCTTGCAGTATTTGTCCAGTGCCCCGAACTTGCTTTCGGCATCCTCGTCAGTCACACGCTGATTTCCCCGCAGGCTCTTGAGAGCCTCGAGCATTGAATCACGCCTTAGCCCGAACTTTCTGAAAAGCTCACCGACCCCATCGTCCTCATCCATCATCGACAGGATGATATGATCGGTGCTGATGAACTCATCCTTCATTGAAGCAGCTTCTTCCTGACTCCGTGAAAGCACGTTGTTAAGATGTCTGGAAATCACGACCCCTCTGTTGGAACCATAGCTCTTTGGGTCCTTGTCTATAAGGATTCCAAGTTCGGACAGAATCACCTTGGGATCTGCTCCAAGCTTCTGAAAAAGCCCCTGAGCCAACCCATTCTCCTGCTTAAGAAAGCAGTAAAGAAGATGTTCCGAACCAATCTCGGCGTTGTTGTTCTTTGCGGCGAGGGCTTGGGAATCATTGACTGCTTCCTTAACCTTGACTGTAAATTGATCAAAATTCATACACCTCTCCTTCAATCAAATCATTTACCTTCTAAATTTAATCAAGGAAGCGTCAAATGGCAACTTTTTCCGTTTAATCAATCTTCACTGCAGAACCGTCTTATCAGCGTCATGTAGAAATCCAATGCACGACCGCAGTTTTCGACAGAAAGCCGTTCGTTCGAATTGTGCATCCTGCCAAGTTCATCAAAATCAAGAAAAGCTGGGCTGAAACGGTATATGTGGTCACAGATTTTACTGTAGAATCTGGCATCAGAACCACCTGCCATGAAATAAGGGACAGCAATCGTATCGTCGAAGATGGAATTTATCACCATTCTCAGGTTCTCGAATTGTTCACAATGAATCGGCGAAACCGAACTCTGTAGTTCACCCTTCATCAGCTCAATCTTCACCCTTCGATCTCTGATAACTTTTTTCAACCACCTTGATACACTCTCAAAGTCGTCCGGATTCATGATTCTGACATTGACCACTGCTGAAGATTCATCACTGATGACGTTGGCAGCTTCAGAACCTCTGCACATGGTCACAGCATGGGTAGTTCGGATGAAAGCCGCAAACTTGGGATTCAATCTGAAAATCAGGAATACAAGAGGCCGGGATATCCATATGTTTGAAAATAGAACAGAGAAAGCTCCTCTGGTATTGCCTCCGACGGCATCGAAGAACCATTTCATCGGAACAGCCAGATGACAAGGCATCTGTGCCCTCTCCACCCTGTACATCGCTCTTCCAAGTATTCCCAAGGAAGTTGGGTTGGCAGGCGATGAAGAATGACCGCCCTTCTTTCTAACGGACAGCCTGTAATTCACATGCCCTTTCTCAGCGACACCTACCACTGCCACATGAGAACGAATCTGCTTCATAAGCTGATCCATCACGGCACCGCCTTCATCCAGCAGCATGTGGAAGTGGATTCCACGTCTTGCAAGTTCCTCTGCAAGCTTGACAGCTCCGTCACCTGCAACCTCTTCGTTTGTTCCAAAGCCTATGTAAAGCGACCGTTTCGGGACAAATCCTGATTTAAGCAGGTTCTCGACAGCAGCAAGTATTCCGGCAATCTGAATCTTCACATCGAATGTGCCTCTCCCCCAGACAAACCCATCGGCTACATCGCCATCGAAAGGGCCATGCTCCCATTCTTCAGTGTTGCCTTCAGGAACGACATCCTGATGAGCAGTAAGAAAAATCGGCTCATCATCAGAGTTCTGCCCTTTCCAGAAGTAAAGGAGATTCCCATTTCCTATGACTTCGCAAGTTAGATTCTGATAAACGAGAGGAAAGTCATCCTTAAGTATCTGATGGAGCTTGTCAAACTCTTTCCAGTCCATGAGCTTTGCATCAGGACGGGAGACAGTTCTGCATCTGATGAGCTTTGAAAGCACTTTGACGACATCAGACTTGGCAAAATCAGTGGCTGGCACGGTCTCAGTCTTCTGTGACTTGTACACCATGGCGCATTTGCGTTTTCCATTTGCAACAACAATCATAACAAACAGCAATACAATTAATACAAATGCCACAATCAATAAAACCCAGGCAAAAACACCCATAGCATAGCCTCTCGAACTATATGAAATAATCCAGCATGATCTTCGTTATAAAAATAGTCCGCATCTGCGGACTATGATTATTCAAATCATCTGTGATCTGATTCTACTCCAGTTTCTTCAGTATTTCCAGCTGTGAATGCAGCACAGTTCTCACTACCTCCGCACTATCGTGAGAAAAATAAGTCAACTGGAAGCAGTATGACTCCAAAAGTATGACAATGCGTCTCACTTCAATGTCCACATCACAGTCAGAAATCACTCCATCACGGATTCCAGATCGCAGAAGTCTTCTAATCAGGTGCTGAAGCTTTGCGGTCCTTCGATACACCGCATCCTCCAACTGCTGATCAATCTTGCTGACTGCAACTATAAGGTTCCTTATCTGGTCGATATTGCGTGCAGCAGTGTCCATGATATCATCACAGATATCCAGTATTCCATTGAGAGGATGGCTCTTTCCTGTCCATTCAACCTCGCTGTACTTTACAAACATATCCTCGGTGGACTGCTTGAGAGCATAGTAGTAGATGTCTTCCTTGTTCTGGAAATACTGATAGAGAGTCGCCCGAGAAAGACCACTGCTCTTTGCAATATCACTGAGATTCGAATCGTCATACCCATCTCGTGCAAATACTTCCAAAGCAACTTTCAGTATCATTTCCTTGCGCTTCTCATGGTCTACTTTCTTAGGCATCTTGCTCTCCTGACGTGAGTTGATATAATAATAATAGCACAGGAACGTTTTTTTCACAATTGTAAATTGTGTCAAACACCAGCAGGCAAATGCTGAACACTGAAAACACTACGCCATTCACTTGTTAATTTTCAAGTAAAAAGCCCTCAAAAGCTGCCGCAATATTCATCGGCCTGATCAGAAAGTCAGTACAACTTCTCCATTAGGATAGGTGGAGGCCACCCAGTTGCGAACTTCATCACTCTGCAGAGCGGCAATCAAGGCTACTATTGCAGGATCTTTCTCATGACCTTCCTTGACTGTGATGATATTCACATACGGGCTATCTGCACCTTCGATGAACAGTCCATCCTCATTGGCCTTAAGTCCGGCAGGAATGGCATAGTTCCCGTTGATGACTGCAGCATCCACATCAGGCAGAACGCGAGGAATAGTCGCGGCTTCCAGCTCAGAGAACTTCAGGCCAAGCTTGTTCTCTGAAATATCCTGAACTATGCTGTCAAGCTTGCTTGGATCCTTGAGCTTTATCAGACCGGCGGACTGAAGAAGAAGAAGTGCTCTCCCTTCATTGGTCGGGTCGTTTGGAATGGCAATCAACGAACCTTTTTTAAGCTGATCAAGCGACGAAATCTTCTTTGAATATACTGCCAGTGGCTCGATATGGATTCCACCTGCGTTTGAAAGGTGATAGCCATGCTCGGTATTGAATGAAACCATGTAAGGTATGTGCTGGAAGAAGTTGGCATCAAGTTCTCCTTCTTCCAGAGCGGTGTTCGGTGTGACATAATCAGTGAACTCTACGATCTGAAGATCAATTCCCTGTGCTGAGAGATCATCCTTGACAAGATTCAGCATCTCTGCATGAGGAACTGGAGTTGCTCCAACCTTAAGCACCTGCTTTCCTGATTCCTGGGATCCCTGGGCACACACTGCACAGACGACAAATATCGCAACAAAAGCGCAAACTAAAATTTTTTTCATACTATTACTCCTATCGGACAAACACACCCGAAACAATTCACTGATCGACGACCAGAGCCAAAACTAAAACGAAAAATACCTGAAATAGGATACGAAGAAATCATGCCCTCCCGGGCATCATCATGAGAGACATTGCACAGAAATCAAAACAAAATGCAGTTCTCATGTATTTCTCCTTTAAAAGTATTGTCAGCACATTAACCAAATTTTTGAATTTAGTCAACCATGTCATGCACAATTATTTCTATCAAACAAATATACACTGTTTATTTTATTATATAACAACGAATTGCTTTATTCACAAATTGCATAAAAATACAACAGTATATTTTGTCGTCAGCGTTTTTCCATCAAGTCAGCACTGATCTTGTTTCCAATGACTTGAATAATCTCAACCATCACCAAGATCACAACCACAGCTGCAAGAAGCACATCGGTGCGCCATCTCTGAAAACCATATCTGATTGCAAGGTCGCCTAATCCACCACCACCTATCGTACCAGCCATAGCACTGTAGCCAATCAGATTGATTATCGTCAAAGTCACACCTGATACCAATGACGGCATGGCTTCCGGAAGCAGAACCTTGAATACTATCTGTTTGTTGGTGCTTCCCATTGCCTTTGCAGCCTGAATCACTCCAGGATCAACTTCCTTAAGTGCAGATTCAATTACTCTTGCAACGAATGGAGCAGCGGCTATGGAAAGAGGAACTATGGTTGCAGCCGTTCCAATGCTCTTGCCTAGAATCAATCTGGAAAGAGGAAACAGCACTATCATCAGAATCAGAAACGGAAAGGATCTGAGGACATTGACAATCCGTCCAAGCACCTGATTAAGAACCTTCATCGGCTTTATTCCGCCTTGGTCCTCCGGTAAGCTGACACAGAGCAATACACCAACCGGCAGCCCAAGCAGCATGGAGAATACAGTGGAAAAGAAAACCATTATCAAAGTCTGCAAAGTGGCGTTACCCACAAGTCTTAGAACTTCATTCATCAACTCCCTCCTCGACTACGATACCCTGCTTTACAAGATACTCTATCGCAGCCTTGCGGTTTTCTTCATCACCACTTATATCACAGACGATCGTACCCATCTGTTCACCTTCGACATGCTGTACTCCACCGGCACGGATGTTCACTTCCACAGGAAGATACCTGCAAAGTCTGCTTAGAACTGGGGTATCGGTCATTCCACCTCTGAATCGGAGTGTATAACGGCCACCCTTTCTTGACCAGCGGACCAGCTCTTCATCCTTCTGACTGGAATCAACAGCCAGTGTCATCAGATGCGCAAGGAAATCCTTGGTGACTTTGCTCTTGGGATGAGAGAACAGTTCGGAAACGGGGCCGCTCTCAGCAACACCGCCTTCATCAAGAACTGCCACATAGTTGCAACTGTCGCGGACAACTTCCATCTGGTGGGTTATCATGACGACAGTCAGGTTCATCTTTTTCTGTATCTGCTTGATCAAATCCAAAATAGCCCTTGTGGTCTGAGGATCCAAAGCACTTGTGGCTTCGTCACAGAAAAGGATATCAGGCTTGTTTGCCAAGGCTCGTGCGATAGCTACACGCTGTTTCTGTCCACCACTCAATTTGCTTATGGGAGTTTCGATTCTGTCTGCCAGACCAACAAGGTCCATCAGCTCAAAAACTCGTTTTTCAATCTGTTCCTTGCTCATTCCACAGATTTCAAGAGGATAAGCGACATTTCTGCCCGCTGTCCTGGAAGAGAACAAATTGAAATTCTGGAAGATCATCCCAATCTTTCTTCGCTGGGCAATCAATTCGTCCCTATCAAGCTGATCAACTCGCTTATCGTCAAACCATACACTACCTGAATCAGGCTTTTCCAGCAGACTCATCATTCTGACCAACGTGGACTTGCCTGCGCCGGACTTTCCTATTATGCCGAAAATCCTGTTCTCAGGAATCTCCAACGAAATATCGCTGACAGCATGGAGCGACCCATAGTGCTTGACCAGATTTTTTAAAGTAATCCTCATGCTATGTTGTCCTCCCAAAAAAACTTCCCCTCACTTAACCATAATTGGACACAAAATTCAACTCCTATCATCAGGTCTTGATATAAGGAATTGGTTTTATGTCCTGTAGGGAAATCGAAGGGAAAAAAAGATAAAAAAAGGCCCGGCGGCTACCTACTCTCCCGCAAATCAATGCAGTACCATCGGCGTGTGAGCGCTTGACTTCCGTGTTCGGGATGGGAACGGGTATTGTCACTCAGCTATGGCCACCG
>JAAYFO010000182.1 GCA_012728215.1 Spirochaetales bacterium
ACCTCAGAGCGAAGATGGAAGGAAACTGGATTGAAACCATCCGTGGATACGGATATCGCTTCTGCGGAATCAGCAAGGAAACAAAATGAAGCTGAAGAGAAACAATGGAAGAATCTTTTTCAGATACTTCTTCGCCACTACTGCAATAGCTGTGCTGGCTCTTGTCGTCCAGATAGCAATAATCATCGGTTTTCTGGAAATAAGGACATCCAAATGGGAGAAGGGAATATTTGAAGAATACTCACACTCTATAGCTAAGGCATTAAGCGTCACTGCAACGGATTCTACCATGTCCCAGTACATCGAGATATTCCGAAATCTGGCTGAGCAGAACGGCAGAATCAACGGGATTCTCATCCATGAAGCGTCAGGAGAAGTTGTCCAATCATTCAGATTCCATAGCAAGGATGAACGGCGGCCAGCAAGGGACAGAGAACCACAGATGAAAACTGTGAAGGTGCCGATGGTTGTCATAACGCCGCAGATGAACTCGACCGACCTCGAATCTGTCCAGACAAACCTCGTCCTTCCGATGACAGACTATATTAATTTCAGTCAGTTGACTGGGATAATATTCTTCAAGGCCGAAGAAAACCAAGAAATGTATATCGACGTTTTCACCTTGTCGCCCTCAACCTTCATTCTTACGAAAGACATATTCAGTGGTCTGGACAAGATAATGCTCATCTCGTTTTTCCTCTCCCTGTTCGTTTCGGCGACTCTGGCATTCTTCAGCAGCCGACGGGGAAGCAGATACAGCAACGGACTGGATGCCGCACTGAAACGGATTGCTTCAAATGAGCCGTTGGGACAACTTCCCAAGCCATATGGCAAGGAACGTATTTCCATAAACAATTCAATCAAGAAGCTTTCTGAAGTGCTTGAACGCGATAGAAGAAGCAGAAAATCCTGGCTTCAGAACATTTCACATGATCTCAAGACTCCCACAGCCTCATTGAAGATGCTTCTTGAAGGGATGATGGATGGAGTGTTTACGACAGATCAGACTACATTGAAAGCAGCTTCCATGGAGCTGGAAACCTTGATTGCCAGGATTGAGAGAATTTCAGTTTTCTCCGATCTTGAAAACAGGACAAAAGATCCTAAGCTTGAGCAGTTTCCGGCACAGACGCTGATTGATACCATCAAGGCCTTTCTTGGAAACGCCTCCAGACAGCTGGAATACACCGTGCAAAGCACATTCCTGATCGGTGATTTCTCTTCATTGGCATTGGCAACGACGGAACTGATATCAAACGCCATAAAGGCTTCAAACGAAAAAGTGCTGGTGAACATTGCCGACAATCACACAATCATCATAGTCAACAAAGGCGAGCTGCCTGATCAGGACCATATAATGGAAATCTGGGAAAGAGGTGACATCGGCAGAAACAGCAAAGGAAATGGCCTGGGAATATCAATCATCCAGCAGGTGATGAGAATACACCATGGACAGTTCACTCTGGTGCAAAACCAGGGCAACGTCGTTGCCTCCATCTCATGGGACATCCCAAACAGAAACGTGTAGTTTTATTGCAAACAAGTACAGTTCTTTCTCATATTATTTCACAGTCCTGACATAAAACGAGCAAGAAAGATTCCTAGGCTTCTATCATGCGAGGAACAATCACATGATAAGAATAAAACACATTGCAATCGCAGTGATGGCATTTCTGCTGACACCATTCTTCATTCAGGCTGATTCCTTCACCTTGGAGGAGGCCTTCACGCTTGCCCGATCCTCCAACAGTGAAATTGAATCCGCACAGCTTGATCTCATTTCCGCACAACGTACCGCCACAATTGATGAGAACCTTCCATCCTTGTCGCTGTCGGGAGGGCTTAGCGCTTCCGGAGGGCTGCTGGGAAACAACACATGGAGTCCTTCACTCAATATTGGATCCGAAATCGGAATAGGAGTGAGATTCTCATTTCTCGATGGCAAGCAGTTCACCACATATGGAGGGACATTGATCACCATCATCCTTCTTGCTCTTCTACTTGTTTTTGCAGTCATGGCCGCCCAGTTTGAATCCCTTATTGACCCATTCATCATCTTTGCGACGATACCAATGCTCCTGATCGGGGTCGTATGGGTTCATATCTGGGCAGGCCAGGACTTTACCCTTTACTCAATCGTAGGAATCATCGCACTCATAGGTGTGGTGGTGAACAACGGAATAGTGATGGTCGATTCGATAAACCAGCTGGTACGGGCAAAGACTCCGATTCACCAAGCATGCATGACTGCAGCAAGGACAAGGCTCAGACCAATATTGATGACTACATTGACAACAGTTCTGAAAATGGTGCCAATGGCATTCTTCCCCAAAGAAGGGGCAAGCTCAATGCAACCTATAGCGCTGACCTTTGTCGGAGGGCTTCTCACAGGTTCATTCATGACACTGTTCCTCTCGCCTATCCTCTACACTGTCTTTAACAGAAACAAGGAAAGACGATTCAACGATCCAAATGCAATAGACAATCAGATCGCCGCTTTCGACGCCAAGTATGGCACCGTCCGCTGAGTCACAGGATTCAATTCTCCTTCGACCCCTTGGAATTCTCTCCAGGGGGTTTCTTCATGGGGCAAAGAAAGGAAACGGCAGATCATGTGCCATTCAGCATATGTACGATGCAAAGATTGCAATCACAATGAACCGGCACCATCTGTCAGATTCTTTTCCCAAAGAATACAATTAGAGCGATCTCATCAGACTGATGAAATCGCTCCATTCTTTTTTCGCCTTAGTCTTCATCATCCTGGCTGGATGATATTCAACTGCTGGCAAAGTCCGTTATTTCGTGAAATGACGGATTTTCTTTTAGAAGTTGAACTGAGTCCTGAACTCGACCTTTGTGTTGGAAGCATAAAGTCTGGATGCAACCTTGCCCATCTTGACCTGTACCCATCCGTCCACTGACCAGTTGTTGGCAACATCAGAGAAATCACTGATTCCGCCATCAGCACCGACTGTGAACATTGAATTGATGGCATAGTTTGCTCCACCACTAAGTGACATCGTTCCAGAATCGTAAACGAACTCAGAGTAGGCACTGAGCTTGTCAAATCCTGCCTTCAAGCCACCGACATAGAGATTGTTTGTCATGTCATCAAAATACAATTCAGCATATGCACCAGCGGAAAGGGAGAAGTCCATTTTTGCAAGAGCTGCAATATCAACTCCGAATGAAGCACTGACTGCGTTCACTTCCTGTGAATAAGCAGCCTGCACATCCACGCCGTCCACCACTGCGCCAGACACTGAAAGGCCGAATGACTTCTTGTCATGCTCAAGTCCAGCAGCTGCGTAAAGTGACCAGCCCTTGTAACCTACTGTGATTCCGATTGGAGCAGTGCTTTCTGTAGCAAGAGGCAGATACCAGGCATCACTTCCTGCGGCATCTATGTAGGCATAGCCAGCATAGAGACTATTCACACCGACATCGGCAGAAAGAGTCATTTCTTCGGGAAGTGTGATTTTTGCAGTGGCGAGAATCTTGTCGATGTTCAAAGTCGCATAAGCGCTGTAACTGCTATACTGATACCCCTGTCCACCGAAGTAGATTGACCAGAGATCACTGGAATCTGTCAGTGTCATGTAGTTTCTGTTGCCGGCAGTTACCCCGTTGTTTCCACTTGAATAAACATAAGTGTACTTGATACCGAATCTTCCACCGATAGTCGGGGTTGCAAAAGCAGCTGCCGATACCAGGACCAAAACCAAAAGAATACTAATTGTTTTCTTCATACATTTGTCTCCATTTTTGAGATTAGAATTGTTTACAGTATGTCAGCGGTATTTGTTAGTATTATGGCTTCAATGTGTGCGGAAAATGAAATAGTTTGATGGTTTGATGTGGAAGAGAAGAGATTCAAGTAGTTCTCAGCCATTGTAAATCAAAAAATGCATCGATATCCGAATTATATAGGAAACATGCCGATTGATAAAAATTCCATTCACAAGCAGAAGCTCTGTCTTTCTTGAAAAAAGGTAAAAATAGTGCATTTCAAACATCGGAAACAGCGATATCGGTTTCAATAGACCTGACAACGCTTCTTTACAGATAAATAATTGCAGAATCAATTGGAAGAAATCATTCAAGCTGAAGGCATCATCTTGATGGCAAGGAAAAAACTCCGACTTTTTGGAGATTGCTTGAAGAAGTCCAACGAACTCCACACAAAGTCAACAAGAATGAATTAGGCTCAACGGGAATAAGGCGTATCCTCAAGCGGCAAAGACTCTCTTATCATGCCATCCCTACGGTAATAAGCATGCCAGATGGCCGGAGCAGTTCCAATCGCTGCAAGCTCACCGATTCCCTTGGCACCATAGCTGGTTGGCAAAGGCACCGAAGAACTCACGAACTTCGAAACTATCTGAGGAATCTGAGTGGATCGCAAAAGGCCAAGGGTGCCGTACCTGACCTTTGGAATTCCATTTTCCATCGGAAAATCCTCCGTCAGTGCATAACCCATGCCCATCACCACGCCACCTTCGACCTGGCCTTCGATTGCTGTTGGATTGATCACGGTTCCACTGTCGCAGACGGACGTAATCCTGTTCACCAGGCCATCCTCGGATAATGATGCAATTTGAACGGAATAGCTGTATGCCAGATGACTGACTGGATTGGCCTTGTCACTTCCAACCGTATCAGTCTTCACAGTGAACTCATCATAGAATTCCTGCCCATCCAGATCAGAAAGGGAACTGTCATCCAAGGCGGATTTCAACTTCAACGATGTACGTCTGATTGCTTCTCCAGTGATGGCTGTCTGTCTGCTTGCTGTGGAAGTCCCGCAGTCAGGGGTCAGAGCTGTGTCAGGACCATGAATAACAAAGTCATCGGAATCAAGACCTGTGGTCTGAGCCGCCACCATCAATGCGACAGTGGCGAACCCTTGCCCCATGCAAGCGGCGGAACAATACACATGAACCTTGCCTTTATCTATTCGGATACGGCATCGTCCTGAATCATCCAATCCGACACCGACTCCAGTGTTCTTCATCGAGCAGGCAATTCCTGCATGCGGATCATCCTTATAGGCCGATCTGGCAGCTTCAAGACACTGTACAAGTGCAGTGTCAGGTCCGGCTATCTGGCCATTTGGAAGAACCTGTCCCGGACGTATTGCATTCAGAAGTCTGAAATCATACGGATCCATACCCACTTCATCAGCCAAAAGGTCAATGCAGCATTCCAAGGCAAAGCAGCTCTGTGTCACCCCGAAGCCACGGAAAGCACCGGCGGGAACATTGTTGGTATATACAGCTCTTCCGCATATATCGATGTCATGATAATTGTATGGACCTGCAGCATGAGTGCATGCCCGTTCAAGAACTGGATGTCCAAGCGAGGCATAAGCTCCGTTGTCAGTCATTATTGTTCCTGAAAATCCTGTAAGATGGCCTTCTTCATCGCAACCGACCGCAAAATCCATGTCCATCTCATGGCGCTTGGGATGAACGTTGATGCTTTCCTGCCGAGTAAGCTTCAGCTTTGCAGGACGTTTGAGAAGCCAGGCGACAAGAGCGGCATGATGCTGAACGCTCATGTCCTCCTTTCCTCCGAAGCCACCTCCAACCAGCTGACTGATGCACCTGACTTTGCTGGGTTGAAGCTTGAGCATCCTTGATATCTCACGCCGTTCATCAAAGACCGACTGTCCTGAAGTAAAGACCTCCAGACCGTCATCATCTGTGCATGTGGCGACAGCACACTCCGGTTCCATGAAGGCATGCTCGGTGACAGGCGTATGAAATGATCTGTGCACCACATGTGCACTGTGTTCCAAGGCACCCTTGGCATCACCACGTCTGACTACGACTTCTGCAAGCAGATTGCCATTCTCATGAAGCTTCGGAGCATCAGATGAAAGCGCCTGCTGCCATGATGTGACAGGCTTTTGCTCTTCGTACTCCAGATGTATCAGATTCTTCACTGCTTCGGCATCCTCAACGGTACGTGCGGCTACTATCGCTATTGCATCTCCAATGTATCTGGTGCATTCTCCTTCGGGAATCAGCACATCCCAATCAGGCACGATATGGCCATGACGGTTATACGGTACATCCTTGGCTGTGATTATCGCAATGCATCTGCTGTCCGCCTCTGCCTGGGAGGTATCAATTCTGAGGATTCTGCATCTGGGCGTTGGAGCACGGAGAACCTTGCAGTTCACCATGTCCTTCAGATACAGGTCATCAGTGTATATTCCTTTTCCAAGAGTCTTGGCCACGGCATCCACACGCTGGATCTTCTTTCCAATCCGCCCATCACGTGGTGAGAACTCAGGGAGTCTGTTCTCTCGGACAAATTCAGCTGCCATCAAGATTGCCTGCTCAATCTTCACATACCCTGTGCAACGGCAGATATTTCCCTTTATCGCTTCCTTCACTTGGTCAGGAGTCGGATCATTGTTTCGATCAATCAGAGCCTTAGCCGAAAGAACCATACCCGGAATGCAGAAACCACACTGAACCGCTCCTGCCTCGGCAAAGCAATAGGAATAGATCAGCTTCTCATTGTCTGAAAGTCCTTCTATTGTTATTATGCTCTTCCCTTCCAGCCTGCTGAGCTTCTGAACGCATGCACGGCTTTTGGTTCCATCAATGATCACAGTGCAGGCACCACAGGCACCTTCACTGCAGCCATCCTTGGTTCCGGTCAGATGAAGATCATCACGAAGGAACCTCAGAAGCGTCTTGTCTGTTTGTGATGTGTATTCTTTTCCATTTATCTTAACAGCAGGCATATTGTCCTCTGCTTACATTTTGACTTCCAAAATCATATCTGTCAACAAAGAAATACCAAAAAACAACAAAACGCAACAATTTTCAAATCAGATATTCAAAAAAGTGATAAACCGCCAGGCGTCCCTGCGAATCAGTTTTCGCAGCAATCGATTTCATTGCGTTTTTCACTTGATTCTCATTCCAGCCGAGGATTGAGGCAAGCTTCCTGTTGGAAGATTCTACCTTCGTCTCAAAAAAAGCAACAGCAAGCTTATTTTCGTGTTCAGAAAATGAGAAATTTGTGTTGGTTAAGCTAATGACCAATGTTGGAGTCTACAAGATAAAGATAAACTTCCAATTCTCATGAGCATTCTGAAGATTGTATAAATCTGGATGCTCTGATAGAATCTCTGCTATGAAAGATCCAGAGAACTCGCTTGAAGCTTGGATAGATGATGAAGCTGTTTTTTCTTCCAAGGGGCATTGGCTGATGCCGCTGTTGGAACTGGAGAAATACCTATGCGAACACAGAAGCATCAAGCCTTCCGATATTGAACTTCACGACACCAAAGGCGGAAGAGCCGCAGCAGGCCTTGCAATAGGCATGGGCATCAGAAGCGTAGTGCTGGATCTGGTAAGCGACTATGCGCTTGAAATGTACTCCGACTACGGCGTCAAGGTCTCATTCGCTCAAAGAGTCCCTCAGATAGCCTGTGCCACTGAGAAGCTCATAACTTTCTCCATGACTCCCTCCGAGATTCATGCCTTGGTTCTCGGGCGCATTGCAGGCCAATAGCATTGCCAATCTTCAGATCCATGGTCATGAAAGTGATTGACCCTACGATTTCAAGTTTCGAGTCCAGGATTGCCAGCAACAGGCTGTATGTGGACAAGACTGAGTATATCTACAAATTGGTCACAGGCCCGAGCGAGGAAGAGATCATCTGAGTTCAGATTCTGCTTCTGTAATCGCCTTCCTCAGGCTGTCAAGCTCATCACGGCGCAGAGTCTGCATGAATTCGAACTTCTCTGAAGTCTCGGCATAAGCCATCTTCACCAGAGTCTTCTTGTCTATGAGATAGGATGCCGGGCAGTTTCGCTTCCTGGCCATTGCATCGCGGGCAATATATAAATGCTTGAGATAGACCCTTGTGCGTCTGGGCATCCGCTTGTAGCCTGGCGCCCTCTCCCATTCCGGCTTGTCAGGATGAATCGGCCGGGCACAGGTGACCATCTGACTGACCACTCTTTTTCGAAGCACCGGATCTACAAGCTCCTTGTCCAGCGAATCACGGAGTTCAAAAAGATATCTCACATCATCCAACGCATATGCTATCTGATCCGGCTTCAATGGCCTGATCAGCCAGTTGGACATCTGCTTGCTCTTCTTTCCCGACTTTCCAGAAGTATCGATCTTCAGATTCCGTTCGATTAGGGCAGAAAGTCCATTCTCGAACCCAAGCGCCTTGGCCACTACTCTCAGATCAAAGACATTTGCAAGAGCTATGTCATAGTTGCGTCTTACAAGGGTGCTGTCTCCGCTGCAGTCGAACATTATCTTCTCAACCGGGCTTTCCAGAAGGCGTCTAAGAGCTCCATCAGAGACTTTCATCGCATCCACGATGTAGAAATCCCTACCATCGAATATCTGAATAAGGCAAAGATGCTCGCCATAGATATGAAGATTGAACTCACCTTCGAAATCCATTGCAACGGTGCCAATAGCTTCTTCGCTCCATGATTTCAACATGGATTCCACTTCTTCATCTTTCTCTATAAGAATATAGTCAGTCATAGAAGACAATATATCGAAAGGAAGCCATCATGAAAAGCAATATATTCACTACATGCCATGCATTTGCATTTCTCTGCTGCCCTTATGCCTGGTCTTGTCAGCTGGAATTTGCAAAAAAGGGAAAAACTTGGGAACTAAAGTCACACTAATCTACTATCAGACTTGATAAACCATATAAAAATGAGTAGATTAACAATGAACGAAATAATTGCCAAGGAGCACTCGGCTTCTTGCCCTATTCAAGGAGTTTTTCATATGACAGTGAACGACATCAAACATCCCGGCCTAGTAGCTTGGATCAATGAAATTAAAGATTACTGCACACCAGACAGCGTCTATGTCCTCGACGGCAGTGCCGAAGAGTATGACCGCCTCATGCAGAAAGCAGTGAAAGCCGGAATTGCAATCCCGCTTAATCCTGAGAAGAAGCCTCACAGCTTCCTGTTCAGATCAGATCCATCTGACGTTGCCCGTGTAGAGAAGAGAACCTTCATTGCTTCAGAGAAGCAGGAAGATGCAGGCCCGACGAACAACTGGGTTGATCCAGCCGAACTGAAGAAGACCCTCATGGGACTGTACAAGGGCTGCATGAAAGGCAGAACAATGTACGTCATCGTATTCTCCATGGGTCCCGTAGGCTCCGAGTTCTCGAAGATTGGCGTGGAAATCACCGATTCAGAGTATGTTTCCTGCAACATGGACATCATGACCCGTGTTGGAAAGGCTGTCATAGAAGAGCTTGGCACCAATGGATTCTTCATTCATTGCCTCCACTCCGTCGGAAAGCCTCTTGCTGAAGGCGAGAATGACAACGGCATGTGGCCTTGTGCTCCAATCGAGAAGAAGTATATCGCACACTTCCCTGAGACAAGAGAAATCTGGTCATTCGGTTCTGGCTACGGTGGAAACGCCCTTCTTGGAAAGAAGTGCCTTGCACTTCGAATAGCAACCGTCATGGCTCGTGACGAAGGCTGGCTCGCAGAGCACATGCTTATTCTCAAGCTTACCAACCCGGAAGGAAAGTCACGCTATGTCACTGCAGCTTTCCCATCAGCTTGTGGAAAGACCAACCTCGCGATGCTCATTCCGACCATCCCAGGATGGCAGGTGCATACACTCAGCGATGATATCGCATGGCTCAGATACGGCAAGGACGGCAGACTCTACGCAATGAGCGTGGAAGCCGGATTCTTCGGAGTCGTTCCTGGAACATCGATGCACTCCAACCCGAATGCAATGATCGCTGCACAGAAGAACACAATCTACACCAACGTCGCCCTCACAGAGGACAAGGATGTCTGGTGGGAAGGAATCGGATACGATGCTCCTGGCAAGCTTATCGACTGGCAGGGCAACGAATGGGTGCAGGACAAGACCAACAAGGATCAGAAGCCTTCCAGCCATCCGAATTCAAGATTCACCGCTCCTGCGAACCAGTGCCCATGCATCTCTGATGACTGGGAAGATCCACATGGAGTACCTGTATCGGCAATTCTGTTCGGCGGACGTCGCCCGAGCACCATTCCTCTCGTACATGGCGCACGCACATGGACCCACGGAACATTCCTTGGATCGATTGTCGGTTCTGAGATCACAGCCGCTGCTCTTGATGCCGGCTCTGGAATCAGACGTGACCCAATGGCCATGAAGCCGTTCATCGGATACAATGCAGGCGACTACTTCAAGCATTGGCTCAACGTAGGCAAGGCTGCAAAGGATCAGAGTCTTCTTCCAAGAATCTTCTATGTCAACTGGTTCAGAAAGACTGCCGAAGGCAAGTGGCTCTGGCCGGGATACGGCGACAACAGCCGTGTCTTGAAGTGGATCTTCGAAGTCTGCGACGGAACAGCCCAGACAGTCGATACCCCGATTGGAATCATGCCTACTCTTGATGCAATCGACAGACCGGAAGGCGTGACCGAAGAGGACATGAAGGAACTTCTGAATGTAGACATCGATGGTTGGCTCCGTGAAGTCGAAGACATCCGCAAGAATCATTATCCTATCTTCGGAGACAAGCTCCCGAAGGAGCTCTGGGCTCAGCTCGACAGTCTCGAAGCCGATCTCAAGGCTGCCAAGTGTGACTGTGGCTGTGGCTGCGGTTGCTGTGGCAAATAAGCTTTCAGATTCAGATTTTTGATTTGATTCAGGCCAGGACTTCCTACGAAGTTCTGGCCTTTTTCTTGCATCAGCAAAATCACATCATAAGCAGCATTCTTTCCACATTCCTAGTCTCATCAGTGAATTGCGTGAATCTCACAGTCCATCTGAGAAGAAAGAATGAGATGATGACAGCCGAGACGATAATCAGAGCAGGGATTATCATTCTCAAAGCCCTGAATTTGTAATTTCTCTTTCGCATGTTGCCCCTTCCTTTTTTATCGTTCCAGAAAGAAACAGCGCCGCCTTGGCGCAAGCCGGTCCAATGATTTCATACAGAACTGCAGATGATAGGATTATCGTGGAAAGGAGATCGGACAAATCAGCCGGAAGAAGTCTCTGTCCCAGTGCTGCCAGACCTATGGAAACTCCAGCCTGCGGACAAAGAGCCATTCCCAGATAATTGCGAATCGGCTTTTCCTGATGTGTCATTGATGCCCCTACAAAGGCTCCTATATACTTGCCGATTATCCTGATGATGAAATAAGCCACTCCAATAGCACCGCTTTTGGCAAGGGAAGCAATGTTGAGCTTCATGCCGGAAACCACGAAGAAGGCAAGAAGAACAGGTGGAGCAAACCCGTTCACCAATGCGAAAAGCAGCTTGTCGTCATCACTTATGTTGCGATACACAGCTCCGAGCACCATGCAGCACAGCAATGGGGAGACGTTCATAAGAGAACATACGCCCGTCAGCGTGAGGATGGTTGCAATTGTGACCATCAGCCGGTGGTCATCGCTGTGTCGTCTGGCTATGAGAAACCTAAGAAGGTAAGCCGCAGCGGTTCCCAATCCCAAGGACGCCAGATTCAAGAGAAGAGGCAGAAGGAACTGATGAACATCGAACGACATGCTGTTTGAGCGTGCCTGAATGATTGCCGCGGTCAGGCTGAAGGCAATGATCGCCACTGCATCGTCGATTGCCGTCACTTGAATTATCAATTCGACAAACCGTCCTTTTGCATTGTACTGTCTTATAGTCATCAGCGTGCTGGCAGGAGCGGTGGCGGAACCGATGGCACCAAGCATCATGCAGAACATCCAGTCCAAACCAAAGAGGAAATGGACACCGACAGTCACCAGAATCGCGGCGGCTAGTGATTCCATCACTGTTATTATCAACGAATCACCTCCGTTGGCACGAAGAGTGGAGAACTTGAAGTATTTTCCTGTTCCGAACGCGATGATAGCCAACGCCATATCCGTGATCAGATCCAAGCTGACCACAGTCGAGGAAGAAACCAGTCCCAGACATTGAGGACCAATGATGATTCCCGCAAGAAGATACCCTGTGACATGTGGAAGATGGGCAAGCTTCGTCACCCTGGTCATAAGAAATCCAGCCCACAGTATCAATGCAAAAACCAGTATTCCACCTGCTTCAGAAGACAGTGTCATCTTCACCCCCTTTTCAGCTGAAATCGATTTCGATTCATTGCTGCTGTTATGTGATGGAGACTATACTCTCAACGAACGACTAAAAGCAAATTCTATTATTTTACTATCCTATAAATAAAAATTATTGGAGTTTGTCCGTAATCTATGATATGAGTAATGTACTAAAAAAAATTCTCAAGGGGGCATGACATGATGGATTTGAAAATCAAGACTTTTCTCACTATTGCCGATGTCAAAAGCTTCACAAAGGCTGCTGACATTCTATGTTTGACTCAACCAGCGGTAAGCCATCAGATAAAACTGCTGGAAGAAGAGTTTGGGATAAAGATATTCAACAAGATAGGTTCGGAACTGAAGCTTTCCGAACAAGGGGAGATTCTTCTAAAGTACTCCAGAAAAGTCGCCGCCATCAGCGAAATCGCACATCAGGCCTTGGCTGACAGCAGAAAGAATCTTAAATGCTACTCAATCGGAATGACTCCGACAGCCGAAGAAAACATGATTCCCGAAGTGCTAGGACAATACTGTCTTCAGAACAAGTCAACCAAGATCCGCATCGTCACAGGTACAATCGATGAAATCAGGCAGCAGCTGATTGACTATGGACTGGACCTGGCTATCATTGGCAATCCTCTGTGGGACAAGGATTTGGGAAGCATCGTTCTGGATCAGGATCATCTCTGTCTTATTGCAAGCCCTGCAAACCCTATAGCAAAAATGAACGAGATCACCTTATCTGACCTGCAAAACGAAAATCTGATACTCAGGTCTTCCACCGCCTCTACCCGACAGGTGTTCGAGGCCTACCTTAGAAGCAACCAGGAGTGCATCGGCAACTTCCACATCATGATGGAGCTTGACAACGTCACTACAATCAAGGACCTTGTGATGAGAAATCTTGGAGTAAGCATAATCAGCAACAGCGCCTGCACCGCAGAGCTGACAAAAGGAAAACTAGTTGCCGTGAAGCTTGCAGGGAAGACCGAGATGACCCGATCGCTTTGCATCGTGTTTTGCAAGACGTTCTCTCATCCGGAGGCGATTGAGGAAATACGAGCAATCTACAATAAGCTAAAGGATGAGGAAAAGTCGGAGGAAGCACATTTTTCTGATTGAACAAGCAATATTCATGCCCGAAATCCAACTAAATCTCAAATTCCAAAAAAACTTATTCAAAGAATTGACCCCTTGTTTTCAAATGGTTAACTTCTGTTAGTTCTCAGACTATATGCTTTGTATCGCAAATCGGTTGCAAGCGGATTTTCCACAGTTTATGAAAAGAGGCGATTTTTATGTTTACACTGATAAGAAAAATGAAGAAGAGGGAATGGCTTATGGCCATTATCTGTGCATTGCTTGTCCTTGCCCAGATATTCTTCGACCTGAAATTGCCGGATTTCATGAGCGATCTCACCATTCTCATCAAGACTGAAGGGAGCAGGATTTCAGATATTCTTATGACTGGGCTGAAGATGCTCGTGTGCACCTTGATCAGTGCCACTCTGGCTGTGGCCTGTGGATTTCTTGCTTCAAAGACAGCTGCAGGTCTGAGCTTGACCATCCGTTCGGATATATTCAAAAAGGTATCCGAATTCGGGCAGGAAGAAATGCTCCAGTTCTCTGTCCCAAGCCTGATCAACCGGACTACCAACGACATCACACAGATACAGATGTTCATAGCCATAGGGCTTCAGCTTCTGATCAAGGCTCCAGTCATGGCAGTATGGGCAATCATCAAGATTGTCAACAAGAGCCTGAATCTGTCATTGATCACTGCGGCATTCGTCGTTGCCATTCTGTCGATGATGGCAGTGGTCATTGTCGTAGTAGTTCCAAGATTCAGAAAAGTCCAGAAGCTTACCGACAATGTCAACCTTGTTGCAAGAGAGAATCTGACAGGGCTGAATGTTATTCATGCTTTCAATGCCGAGGACTATCAGAACAGCAAGTTCGAAGAAGCAAACAGCAGCTTGATGAAGACTCAGCTGTTCAACCAGAGGACTTTCGCAATCATGATGCCTTTCGTCAACTTTGCAATGAATGCCCTCTCACTTGTAATCTTGTGGGTGGGAGCTTCCATTGTGAACAGTGTCCCGGCAACTGACATAGCTATGCGAGTCTCGACTTTCGGCGATATCGTGGTGTTTGGAACATATGCTTCCTACGTAGTGATGTCATTGATGATGCTGGTGATGATCTTCATGTTTCTACCGGCCGCTCAGGTGTCAGCCACGAGAATCAATCAGGTTCTGAAAACCAATTCATCCCTGATGGAAGGCGATCAGACCAGAAGCAGTGAAAAAGGCTCCGTGGAATTTAGAAATGTTTCATTTCATTATCCTTCTTCAGACAAGAATGTATTGGAAGACATCAGTTTCTCTGCCAGGCGTGGGGAGACTGTTGCAATCATCGGTGCGACTGGAAGTGGAAAGACCACTCTTGTAGGACTGATTGCAAGATTCTATGATGTCACATCCGGCGAGGTTCTTGTGGATGGAGTGAACGTCAAGGATTACAGCTTCGATGCTCTGTACGACAGGGTCGGTTTCATAACGCAGAAGCCGGTTCTGTTCTCAGCAAGCGTGAAGGACAATGTCCTGTTTGGAGAAAGCAATGGCAAAAACACACAGGACAATGCAGAACAAGCACTTGATATAGCTCAGGCTTCAGATTTTGTGGACAAGATGCCGAATGGAATCAATTCGCCGATTGCACAGGGCGGAGCCAATCTTTCCGGAGGACAGAAGCAACGGATTTCGATAGCAAGGGCTATAGCAAGAGAGCCTGAAATACTGGTTTTCGATGATTCGTTCTCTGCTCTTGACTACAAGACAGATGCCCTGCTCAGGAAGGAACTGGGGCAGAAGCTCAAGCACACGACGAAGATCATCGTAGCACAGAGAATCGGCACAATAAGAAACGCCGACAAGATCATTGTGCTGGACGAAGGACAATCAGTGGGTGTTGGAACCCATGATGAGCTGTTGGCAAGCTGCGAAGTCTACCGTGAGATTGCAATGTCGCAGCTATCGGCCGAAGAGCTTGAGAACTAAGCTTCGAACATATGAGTTCGTTTCCGTCGGGATGATTCCCAATGGAAAAAAAGTTCACGATTTGCAGGAGAAGAGACATGCCGAAAATGATGGGTCATAACAAGATGGGGGTACCTGAAAAAAGCAAGAGGGGAATCAAGGGAGTGATGAAGGAAATCCTTACCTATTTTGACAAGCTGAAACTGCCTGGAGCCATAGCTCTGGTCATAGCTGCGGTGGGAGCATTTCTCACCATAGTCGGACCTTCGCAGATTCGAAAGATCACAGACTTGATCTCAAGTTCGCTGACAACAGGAATTGACTTGAACGCCATCACGGAAGTCGGTGTCTGGATGCTGGGGATTTACGGGTTGAGTTCCTTGCTCATGTGGCTCCAGCATTACATAATGGCGACAATAACCCTTGCATTGTCACAGAAGATGAGAGGCGACTTGTCACAAAAGATCAACAAGGTTCCGATGAGCTTCTACAGCAAGGCATACCATGGTGACATACTCAGCCGTGTGACCAACGATGTCAGCACCCTTCAGCAGACTCTTGCCAACAGCATACCTTCGATGACAAGTGCAATCGCCCAGTTCATTGGCTGTCTGGTCATGATGTTCGTATCTGAATGGCGGCTTGCCATAGCTTCAATACTGGTCACGATGCTGGGTTTTCTACTGATGTCGCAGATCATGAGGCATTCTCAGAAATACTTCATCAGCAGGCAGAGCAATCTTGGAAAGCTCAATGCATTCATAGAGGAAATCTACTCCAATCATCATGTGATAAGATTGTCACGTGCTGTCTCCAAGACGGAAGACAGCTTTGAGAAGCTTAACAAGGCAGTGTATACGGCAAACTGGAAAAGCCAGTTCTTTTCCGGTGTCATGCAGCCACTTATGAACGTAATCGGCAATCTCGGATACGTGACGGTCTGCATTCTCGGCGCTGTTCTTGCAATCAAGGGCGACATAACCATCGGAACGATAGTTGCCTTCATCATGTATGTCCGCCTGTTCACTTCCCCTCTTTCAACGCTCGCCCAGGGTATGACGAATCTTCAGTCTGCAGCTGCCGCAGGAGACAGAGTATTCGATTTTCTGAATGAAAAGGAAATGGATGATGAATCAGAAAAGACCGCAGCCATCGACAAAGTGAAGGGAGATGTGGTGTTTGACCATATCAGATTCAGCTATCAGGATGCACCAGACAAGACAGTCATAAAGGATTTTTCCGCTCATGTCAAACCTGGTCAGAAGGTGGCAATCGTAGGTCCAACCGGTGCTGGGAAAACTACAATGGTCAATCTGCTGATGCGTTTCTTCGATGTCAACAGTGGAGAGATTCGGATCGATGGAGTCAATATTTCGCAGATGAAGCGGGAATCAGTCCACGACCTGTTCTCAATGGTGCTGCAGGATACATGGCTTTTTGAGGGTACTGTAAGAGAGAATCTGGTTTTCAATCAAGTGGGGATCACTGATGAAATTTTGGAAAAAGCTTGCAGGGCATGTGGCATCTTCCACTTCATTGAAACTCTGCCAAATGGTTTTGATACTGTTTTGGGAGAGAACATAACAGTTTCTTCAGGGCAGAAACAGCTTCTGACGATTGCCAGAGCAATGATTCAGAATCATCCTATGATGATACTGGATGAAGCCACCTCTTCAGTCGATACAAGAACCGAGCTGATTGCACAAAGAGCGATGGATGCTCTGAGTTCATGCAGAACCAGCTTCGTCATTGCTCATAGGCTTTCCACAATAAAAAACGCAGATCTGATTCTGGTGATGAACGAAGGCAACATCATTGAACAGGGCACCCATGAAAGTCTGCTGAAGCAGGGAGGGTTCTATGCCCAGCTATACAACAGCCAGTTCGAAAACACCGCAGGATAAGCAGCTCCACACTTTCAAAGAACATCAGCAAAGCGAAACCATTAGGAAGCCTGTGCTGGTAAGTTCTGCCTGTTCCCTGAAACCAAGCTCAACCAGGTTTCTTTCCGTCTCCTCGAAGAAGCATGCAATCTGATCGGAACTATGACAATCTGATGAAATCGTCACAATGCCTTTCTTCTGCAGAATCCGTTTCAGGATAGGAACTGATGGGTAGGATGAAGTCCTCCACCCTCTTGCAATGGCACCGGTATTGACCTCGATGATCTTTCCAGCACGAATGATCTCATCGATGGAAGAAAAGGCCATTTCCAGATAGCGAGGGTCTTCAACATCAAACAAGGGTCTCTTCTCTATGTATTTCGTCACCAGGTCGAAATGTCCAAGGATATCGTAATCAGAGGTTTTTGCAAAATGAACAACATCGTCAAAGTAGTTTTCAAGCAGTTTCCAGACGTTGTTTCCAAAGTCTCTGATTGTCAGTTCAAACAGTTCCGGAGTAAAGTCAATCGGGCGAATTCCATTCGGAGTTTTCAGTACGTGGACTGAACCGATTGAATAGTCCAGTCTGGGATCTATGTAAGGAACCATTCCTTCTATCTCGAATCCCTTGAAAAGCCTGATTCTGTCACCATATTTTTTCTGAAGCATGTCGATTTCGGCAAGGTAACTATCAATCTTTTCTTTTTTTATTCCACAGTCATCATCGGGAAGTCCAGTATAGGCATGGCTGGAAAATCCCAATGACCTGAAACCGGCGGAAATTGCAGCTTGAACCATCTCTTCCATGGTGTTTTTCCCGTCACAATAAACAGTGTGGGAATGAAGATTGCTCTTTGTCTTCATTGGTTGTCCTCATTCTGCATATTTGAGACCAGAGCTCTGACAGAATCATCAACATCATGGACAAAGGCAACGTTCTCCAGAGAAACATCACTGATTTTTCCAACGTCAAAGACCTTCAGTTCCAATGAAGCCAGGTCAAAAGCCACTAGCTTCCACATTCCATTGACATTGACAAGTCGCTTGGGCTCCGTGTGAAGCAGTGACACAGTTCCTCCATCACAAAAATTGAAGCTCATAATGCACTTGCCGCTCAGAGCACAAGCAATCCTATTCAGTAATTCGTATGGTGGTTCGTCAAGCTGCCTTGGAAACGAAATGACCTTTCCAACAGCTTCACCATATGGCGAAGAAAGCATTCTGGAAGCTGAATCCACAAGAATATCCTTCATCACACCAGGAAAATTCATCGACTCCACTGCACCGATGAATGAAGAAACAGCAATGAACAATTTTTCATCAATGTGATCAAAGGCCTGCCCGGATGTCTGCAGGATGACATATCCCCGCTTTCTCTGATCCCATTCGACAGCCACTTTAAGTTTGTTACGCATATACTCGATATCGCGTTTGATTGTACGCTCGTCAACGTCGAATACTCTGGCGACTTCATTGACCTTGACCAATCCTTTCTTGCCTATGGTGTCATAAATAAAGAAAATACGTTCTCTCTGTCCCATGCCGTCACTTTATCACAGAGAATCGAAAAACGGAAGCACAGACAATGAGCTGTTCACTGTCCGATTGATTAACCAATGGTCTTGAATCCTTGCACAAGTGTACAAACCGCCTCCTGTTGTGATATTATTTTCACAGGAATTATTCCCATAAAGACAAAATGAGTTTCAGGAGCAAGGCATGGAGCTTTCATTACCTGCGGGTTCTTTGGAATCTGCAATAGCATCATTCAAAGGTGGTGCGGATTCTGTATATCTTGGCATGAAGGACTTTTCTGCCCGAAAAAGAGCTCAGAACTTCAGCTTCGAAGATCTTTCCAAACTCAAATCATATGCCGTGGAGCACGACAAGAAGATATACGTGACGATCAACACCGTCATCTATGAAGAAGAGATGAATGAGCTTCAACTTCTTCTCAGACAGCTTGAATTCTTGAAAATCGACGGCCTGATTGTTCAGGATATCGGAGCAGCTTCGTTCATTTCCAGAAACTTTCCTTCTCTAGACCTCCACGGATCGACACAGATGGCAATCCACACAGCAGGTGGTGTGAAATTCCTTCAACGAATGGGTTTCAAGCGTGTCGTTCTCTCCAGAGAGCTGAGTTTCGAAAAGATCGAGGCAATAAGAAAGGAATGCCCCGACATCGAACTGAAGGTATTCATTCATGGTGCCATGTGCTATGGCTTCAGCGGGCTGTGTGAAGCCAGCAGACTCATAACCGGAAGAAGCGCCAACAGAGGGGAATGTGCCCAGATCTGCAGAACATGGTTCTCATGCCAGCAGGCAAACCGAAACGGTTGCTTCTTCGCGATGAAGGATCTTGAAATTGGGGAGGAGATTGGCAAGCTCATCCAGATCGGAATAGATTCGGTAAAGATTGAAGGCCGGATGAAAGGTCCAGCATACTGCTATTCCACTGCTCACTACTACAGACTTCTCATTGACGGTTGCAGCGATACCAACGAACTTGAAAATGCACGCACAGCGATGGAAACCTCTTTTCTCCGTGATCACTCTGATGGGTATTTCCAAAACCGAAATGATCTGATCTGTCCTGATTACTGTCAGCATATGGGAATCAAGGCTGGAAAAATTGAAAAGCTGAGCGGAACAAGAATGTCAATTCACCTTTCTCATCCAGTTGCAATTCGCGATGGTCTTCTTCTGATCAACTCGGATATACGCAAGGAGAGCTGCCGTTTTGCCTTGATGGATATTGAGGACGAAAACGGAAGAAGACGTTCATTTGCCAATGCTGGGGAAAGCTTCACAACTCCGATTCCACCAAACAGCAACCCTCAGGAAGGTCAGGATCTCTTTCTGATTTCACTTCATAACAGTAGCATGGAAGCATTGAAAGTAAATGCAATGCCCCACTACAAGAGCCCAGTTAATACTTTCATCTTCGTTTTGCATGACAGACTTCGAATTGAGGCTACCATATGCAAAAAACATATTTCTCACGATTACAAGGTTGAGATTCAGAAGGCTTCCAACGATACGGATTTCTCCTCCATCCTAAAAAAAGTCTTCAGCTCAAGTGCGGACAGTCTTTTTACATTAGGAACTGTCAATTGTGATCTTTCACATTCCGGTTTTGACAAGGTATTCATTCCCATATCAATGCTGAAGGAAATCAGAAGAAGCTGGTATGTGGCACTGGACGAAGAAGCTATTGCATATCTGAACCCTGCATCTGATGAAAAATCCCTGATCAAACCATTCTGTTCACCAGACTCATCACATTCCTTCATCAAGCTTCCACAGAGAAAGCTTCTTGGCCTCTGGGGTGAGATTCTGAAGATTGATGGAGCATCATATCTGCCACTATCACCTATCATGGAAGACGAAACTGCTTTCTTCGCCGATCTTGAGACTGAGATTGCAAATAATCCAGGTCTGATTGTAGGTCTGAACAATATCGCTCAAGTGGAATGGGCGATTTCGCATCCGGACGCAAAGGTATTCGCCGATATTTATCTTTATCTGGCTAACCCTGTGACAGCCTGTGTCCTCGTGGAACTGCTTCCGTCCCTTGTCGGAGGGTATTTCTTCATGGAAGGCGATGCCAGTGGCAGATCGTTTTCCAGCTGGCCTTTTGTTCCAACCGATGCATCGGATTTCGTGCCTCCTCTGTTTGTCAGCATGGCTGGGTTTCCGATTGATGGGGAACAATCGACAGTGACTCAGAATGGAAGAAAGTATATGGCAAAGAAACAGCAGGGGCTTACCATAGTAACGCAGCAATAGTGGAAATGGGCAATTTGCAATCGGTGGACAAGTTGTCCCTTCAAGTGGTACTATCGCAAAAAAGGGAGAAATTTTGACTTTCAAAGACTTGCCGAAAGGCACATGGCTCATACGCCTTGCCCGTTCCACTTATGGAAAATGGGTTTGCAGACATTACAAGCTGTCCATTGAGAACAGATCGCTTCTTGATGAAATAGATGGTCCATTTCTCCTCCTTGCCAATCATACGCACATCATTGACTATATTTTCATCTCATGTCTTTTTCCATTCCATATCAGATGGGTTGCCGGTGCTCACCTGTTCAAGAAGAGGTTTGTCAGACTTATCGTCAAGAAATATGCCCAATGTATTTCCAAGGAACAGGGAAGAAGCGACATCTCGACTGTCATGGAGATGAAGAAGGTTCTGAAAGGCGGATCGCCAGTCGGCTTGTTTCCGGAAGGGACAAGGACTTGGGACGGCAGCACTGCAATGGATGACGAACAGTATCTTCTGATGGCAAAGCTGATAAGATATTTGAAGGTTCCCGTGCTGTTTGTCAACAACAAGGGCGGTTTTGCATGTAAGCCGCGATGGAGAGAAATGGAAGCTGATGGACCGGTGACGATAAGCCTCCGTGCCTTTGTCAGACCGGAGGAATATCTGGATATGCCAATTCCCGATCTGAAGGAACTCATCAGGACTGATTTCTTCTTTTCCAATGACGAATGGCAGAATGAAGCAAGGATTCCATATTATTGCAGCAAGGGAGCAGAAGGGCTTCAGAGAGTGCTCTACATATGCCCTGTCTGCCATAAGCTTGGAACCCATGTCACAGACGGCAACACAATGACATGTTCATCTTGCGGTGCCGTCACCACAATGGATGAATTTCAGATGCTCAAATCCTCTTCCACACATTTCTCGACCATCAGGCAGTGGCATGAATGGGAACAGTCGCAGTTGAGAAGTGATACTGTCAAATTCGAAAAAGAAGAAGGGGTCCTCTTTCAGATTGGTGACATCGATGGTTACCAGACCGTTTCTGAAAAGATCATGGTAAGTGCAGATTCTGAGAAAATCACCGTGGAATGCCTCGATGTTGACAGACATTCCTTCCACTTGATGTTTTCTGAAATTTCCTCAATTGTAATCACTTTGAAGCAGACTATGGAATTGTTCATTGGAACAACGCTATACAGAATAAGGCTGAATCCTGATGGCTCCGCATTGAAATACAGTGAACTGCACCAAGCGCTTAGACAGCATGTTCCAGTTGGATAAGCAAGCTAGACGATTTGTATAAAACCTTTTATCAAACATCTTTTTTATATACATTTTTTCCAAGAAGTGTAAAAATAGAAATTGCGGATTCATCTGACGCCGGTAACCATTGGGTAGGGAGTTTATTATGGATTTTTCATACATGATTCATCTTGCAGTCACATCGATAGCATTGCTGATCGGGGTTTTATTAAGAAACAAGGTGAAGCTTCTTCAAAAGTTTCTCATCCCTGCTTCAATCATTGGAGGATTTCTTCTTCTGCTGTTCTATAATTTCCTTGGTCCAATTCTCGGTCTTTCCAATGCTTTTCTTGGAAATCTTGTATATCACCTCCTCAACATCTCATTTATTGCAATGATGCTGAGAATCCCAGAGACAAATCACAAGGCTGGTGCTGCTACTAGGCAGAATGTCGTTGCCATAGCTTCCCAATACGGGTTTCAATGTCTCTTCGGGCTTCTTGCGACATTTCTGATGATCAAGACCTTTGCTCCTGATCTGTTTCCCGCTTTTGGGTTCACGCTTCCATTGGGATTTGAATTAGGGCCGGGGCAGGCTTATTCGATGTCATTGGTCTGGGAGGCAATGGGATTTGATGGTGCATCTTCTGTAGGGCTGTCCATGGCTGCGATTGGATTTGTCGTCGGCTCAATCGGAGGTGTGATTCTGATCAATATTGCAATAAGGAGAAAATGGCTTTCTCCTGCTCAGATCGAGAAGCTGCATTCCAGAGAAGTCAGAACCAGCTTTCTGGCTCAGGAAAAGCAGACTGGCGCAGTCCTTACAACAAACAGCGAGGCAATAGACAGCTTCACTTATCATATTGCTTTGATTGGCATGACATACTTTCTCAGCTTCGAACTGCTTTCGCTGATTTCATATCTGCTCAGCTTCATCGGCCCCATCGGGATCGAACTTGCTGACAGTCTCTGGGGAATCAACTTTGTCTTCAGCTCACTTTGCGCAATTCTTGTGAGAAAGACCATTGGTGTCCTCAAACTGGATAAATCAGTGGACAATCTCACGCTTAATCGAATCAATGGCCTTTCTGTGGACTTCACAGTATGTGCTTCTCTTGGAGCAATAACGCTGGCCGCCATTTCACAATACTGGCTGCCGATCATCGTTCTGGTGGTTGTAGGAATCGCAATCACCTGCTTTCTGCTTCCATGGTATTGCAGCAGACTCTTTTCCGACAATCAGTTCTATCGAACACTGATGATCTTCGGAACTGCCACCGGTACACTTCCAACTGGTCTCAGTCTTCTGAGAATTGTCGATCCGGAATTTGAAACTCCTGTGGCACAGGATTACATCTATGCAACTGGGATAATGCTCCCACTTGCCATACCGATAATCCTTAGCATCAATCTTCCTGCATTCAGCGTTGTCCAGGGAAATCCGCTTTTGTTCTGGGCAGCTGTAGGAATGAGTGCCTTATATGTGATAATTCCAATGATATTCTATTTCTTGATTGCCAAGAAACGCTCGTTCGCGGACAAATCCAAGTTCTTCTTTGTGGACAAGAAAACACGTTCACAAGCAGAATGACACCAGCAAAGGCCTCCTGAATTCCAGAGGGCTATTTGAAGTTAAACAACGTTGACACAAACTTCAGAAATGTATATCATTTATTCTTGTCCGGGGGTGTAGCTCAGTTGGTAGAGCGACTGCATGGCATGCAGTAGGTAGTCGGTTCGATCCCGATCACCTCCACTTGGAGTGATTCTATATAGAGTTACTCCTTTTTTTTCTTCATTTTCAATCTTCTTGTATTATATTTTGTCAGTGCTTACTATATGCAATCGCATCAACCTGAGAACATCATTCCTCGGCTACCCATGGCATCCTTAAAATATCCCAAGCCTATCAGTTTTGTAAGCATTCAGAATTCCGCCATGCCTGATAATCTTGTTTTATTATATTGACACTGGGTGATGCTGATTAAGGAACACGTCTTCGATTCAACCGAACAATTGCGCAGTCTTCTTCATTTTTTCAACTATCGGTACGTTGAAAGGACATCGTTTCTCACAGCCATGGCAACCTATGCAGTCAGAAGCATTTCTCTCCAACGCCTCATAGTGAGAACGCACCGACTCAGGAACAGTTTTCTGCATGGTTGCCAAGTCATAGAACTTGTTGACCATTGCAATGTCAATTCTCTGAGGGCATGGAGCACAATGGCCACAGTACGTGCATTGCCCATTCCCATATGAATGTTTTGGGGCGTTCTTCAGAACGGACAGATAATCCTTCTCCTCATCGGAAGCAGTCTCATAGGCAACCGCCTGACTTACATGCAATGGTGTATCAAAGCCAGCCATGACTGAAGCGACTGCCGGACGCGTCAATGCATAGCAAAGGCACTGGACGGGAGTAAGTGCAACACCAAACGGAGAAGCCTCGCTGCTGAAAAGACGGCCACCGGCATAGCCCTTCATCACATTTATCCCGACGCCTCTTGATTCACAAAGAGTGTAAAGTTCCTCTCTTTCTGGAGCAATTCTGTCAAGGCTTGGATCATATTCCTCAGCAAAGCAGGTCTCCAGATCCTCGCTCGGAGGCAGCATGTCGAACGCAGGATTGATTGAGAAGAGAATCATTTCCACAATTCCACTTTCCACAGCCATCTTCGCCACAATCGGATTGTGACTGCTCATGCCGATATGGGATATCACACCATCCTTCTTCAATCCCTGAACATAGTCGAGGTACGGGCTGTTCAGAATCTTCTCGAACTCAGTCTTGCCATCGACATAATGAATCATTCCCAGATCGATATGATCAGTTTTCAGACGAACAAGCAGGTCTTCAAATGCAGGCTTGACCTTGTCCAGATCCCTTGTCCGAACATACTGACCATCCTGCCATGTGGAACCTATATGGCCTTCGATTATCCAGTCTTTCCTCTTTCCCTCAATAGCGTTTCCGATGTTGGTCCGCACATTGGGTTCGGACATCCAGACATCCATGATGTTAATCCCCTGTCTGCCGCATTCATCGATGATGCTCCTGACTTCTTCTTCATTGTGTCTCTCAAGCCATTCAGCGCCAAGTCCTATTTCACTTACTTTCAGGCCAGTTCTTCCAAGTTCCCTGTATCTCATCATGAATACTCCTAATCATCGGTCCATTCGAACGCTACTTTAATATTTGCATTCTGAACCATTGATGTCAATCCAGAATGAATTAAGCACAGCTTGGATTTTGCAGAATACACTAAAATCTGAAATTACAAACAACGTAACAAATTGACTTATCAAAACTGCAGATTTATAATTACCACGATTACGGAGGCAAGACATGCTTACACGACAGCAAATCAAAGAAATCAGCAGGGAACAGATTGGAAAGAACACAGGAATGACAATCGGCGGCTTTCTGATATCCATCTTTGTTCCAATTGCAGCAGCGGCCATTGGATTTGGAATCGGCGGCTATATAGTCCAGTCGGTCATGCAGATTGGATATGCCGCATTCTGCATAAGCATATTTGTTGGCAAGCAAACCACAGCAGGAGACATCTTCAACAAAGGCTTCGACAAGAACTTCGGACGCAAACTTGGTGGAATGCTGTTCAAAGACCTTTTCATCTTCCTGTGGAGCCTTCTTTTAATCATTCCCGGAATCATCAAGAGTTACAGCTACTTCATGGTCCCATACATTCTAGCAAATGATGAAGACATCAAAGCCACACAGGCAACCAGGATGTCAATCATCATGATGAAAGGCCACAAGTGGCAGACATTTGTAATGTATCTGAGTTTCCTCGGCTGGAATATTCTGACAGCAATCACGGCAGGCATTGTCGGCTATCTTTATGCAGGAAGATACCAGGCAACGGCACTCGCTGGACTGGCAATGGAAATCCGTGAAGAGGCAATCAGAAACAACATAGTCAAGATAGACGAAACCGGTCACCTTGCATTCTGATCTGCAAACAGCTGATTCAGTTCATACAAGCTTCATCAGCTTTGTTGCGGTAGAGAAATAAATAATCAAAGTCAGGGCATCAACAATAGTCGTAAGAATCGGTCCCGCCATCACGGCAGGGTCCAATCCAATGCGACCAATCACTAGAGGAAGCAAGGCTCCCATCAGTTTGGAAATAATGACTGCCATGAAAAGTGACGAGCATACTGACAAGGCAACCATAAGTGAAACCTTGTCTATCAGCATCAGTTTCGCAAAATTGAACAGAATAAGACAAAGACCACAGAGAATGGCAACACATAATTCCTTCCACAGGACCTTGAAAACGTCACAGAATTTCAGTTCTCCCAAGGCTATGCCTCGGACGACAGTCACCGAAGCCTGAGAACCTGAGTTTCCAGCAGTATCCATCAGCATTGGAATGAATGCAGTCAGTATCACACAGGAAGAAAGAGCACTCTCAAAGGCAGTGATCACCTTTGCTGTGAAAGTGGCACCAATCATCAGTACAAGCAACCATGGAATCCTGACTCTCCAAATTCTCCAGACCGATGTCCTCAGATAAGGCTTCACACTCTCCGAAGGGATGATAGCCGCCATCTTCTGAATATCTTCAGTCGCTTCTTCCTGCACGACATCCAATACATCGTCGACTGTGACAATGCCCATCAGATGATTCTGACCATCCACAACTGGAATAACAGTCAGATCGTATTTCCCAAAGGTGATGGAAACCGCTTCCTTGTCATCGTTCACGTTGACAGAAATCGGCATGCTGTCCATTATGGACATCACGCTTTGACGGTCATCCGGAGCAGTGATGAGACTTCTCAGTCCCACCACCCCCAAAAGGTGTCTGGAAGAATCGGTTACGTAGCACACGTTGACGGTTTCCTTTCCCAGACCGGCAACCCTGATGTAATCAACCGCATCCTTGATACTCTGATTCGGCCTGAATGAAATGAACGAGGTGTTCATCAGGCCTCCAATGCTATCGATGTCGTAGCTCATCAGAAGACCCAACTGCGACGCCTTGTCAGGAGCAAGCAACATCCTGACCCGGGTCTGCTCTGATTCATCAAGAGCCTTTACCAGGTCTATCAAATCGTCAATATACAGTGAATCCAGAAGCGTGGAGAGGTTTGAATCGCTCATCTTCTCCACCACATCCACCTGACGCTCATCATCAAGTTCTACAAAAAGCAATCCTTGATTGCCTACAGGGATTGTCTTGAATACATCAAAAAGCTGTTTTCTGGAAACTTCATTCAAAAAGATTCCTGCATCTGCCGGATTCATTGACAGAAGCAAGTCTGAAATGACGTTGAATCTTCTTTTGGCCAGAAGATCGGAAAGAACCTTCTGCAAGGTCTTGTCTATCTGTTTCATTTTTTTCCTCCAATCTCCGCATGCAGATTCATGCGGGCAATCAGATGAAACACTGTCTGAACCCAGATACCGATCTATAAGAGGAATCTGCAGAACAGTGTTTCGTCAGTACTGAAATTCATGCAACCGCAAGTACAACTACCAGGGTCAGTATCCATTCTGCAACCTCCAATATAAGATGAAGTGGCTCCGCCACCTTCATATTATTTAGCATCATAACCCAAACATGTCAACCAAAATCCATATATGACCTTTTATTTCCAACGATTAACGGAATAATCGTCTCATTTCAATAGTATTTTTTTCCATTCAATGATTTAATTATTGCATTACAATATGCAGGACTCTTTCATGGACAGAATACTATCAGAAGAAAGGCGTTTCGACCTTACAGAGAAACCAAGACACATCAGATGGTTTCTCAAGCCACTGACATGGATTTTTTCCTACCCGACAGTCTGGGTACACCATGTGAAGATATGCCGCGATGAAGGAGTCAGGAAATTAAAGCCTCCATTCATTCTTCTTTGCAATCACAATGCCTTTCAGGATTTCAAAGTCGCTACCGCCGCTGTCTTCCCACATGCTCCGAACTACGTCATTGCCATAGATGGTTATCTCAAGCGCGAATGGCTGATCAAGAACATCGGATCAATCTGCAAGAGGAAGTTCACAAATGACATCAGCCTTGTGCGAAACATGAAGCATGCACTATCATCAAAGGGAATCATCGGTCTATACCCGGAAGCAAGATATTCCCTATGTGGAACAAATGCCATTCTGCCTCGTTCCCTTGGCAAGCTTATAAAGTATCTCAACGTTCCAGTTGCCACTCTTCTATGCCATGGACACCATATCAATTCCCCCTACTGGGCACTTGGAGACAGGAAGGTCCATACAACCGCTGATTATTCGGTTCTCTTCACCAAGGAACAGGTATCATCGCTTTCGATCGATGAAATCAATGGAAGAATCAAAGAAGTGTTTCACTACGACGACTTCGCATGGCAAAGAGACAACAAGGTTTCCGTTAAGTATCCCAAAAGGGCAGAAGGACTTCATAAGGTTCTCTATCAATGTCCAGCATGCAAGACAGAATATGAAATGGAAAGCAGTGAATCAGAACTGATCTGCAGGCATTGCGGCAAGAAATGGCAGATGACGGAATTCGGCGAGCTTAAGGCTGAAGACGGGCAAGACATCTTCACACACATCCCCTCCTGGTACGAATGGGAAAGAAAGCAGGTTGCAAAGCAAATATCCGAAGGAACTTACCACTTCGAGAAGCAAAGCACGATCATGGCTCTGCCGAATCCTGACAGATTCATACCGATGGGTAAATGCATCCTGAAACACGACATGAAAGGCTTTCACGTGAATGGAACATACAGAAACCAGCCGTATTGCATCGATATCGAGGCAGAAGGACAATACTCAGTGCACATTGAGTATGACTATCTTGGCAAATATGGAGATCTTGTAGACCTCAACACTCTGAATGACACATTCTACATCATGCCAGAAGGAACTGACTTCTCGGTCACAAAGCTGTCGCTTGCAACCGAGGAACTATTCAAATATTACGAGGCTCAGCAAGGCAGGACATGAACCGAAGCAGGATCGAAATCCAATCTGCATTGGTCCCCGACCTTGTAGATCTTCTTGTTCTTTGGATTATATTCCTCCAGCCTCACAAGTGAATCGCCAACCATCACATGATAATTCTGGTATGAACCCATGAAGCATGAAAGCACAACCTTGCATGAAACTCCCTTGTCATCAGAAAGACAAGAAGCTTCAGGTCTGAGCACAGCAGTATACTGCCTGCCTTCTTCCATTCCCTCATGATATTCAACCTTGAACCGCTGACCATTGAGTTCCATTATCGCCAGGTTACCTTCAATGCCCTTCATCGTTCCTCTAAGGAAGTTGGCTTCGCCGATGAAATCCGCAACAAACTCATTCACTGGATTATAATATATCTGATGAGGAGTACCCATCTGAGCAACGACGCCCTTGTCCATTATGATGATATTGTCCGAGATAGCCATGGCTTCACTCTGATCATGGGTGACATAGATTGCTGTGATTCCAACCTCCTGCTGAATTCTGCGGATCTCGGTTCTCATCTGAACTCTCAGCTTTGCATCAAGGTTTGAAAGCGGTTCATCAAACAACAGAACCGATGGCTCAATCACCAAGGCCCTTGCCAGTGCGACACGCTGCTGCTGTCCACCGGAAAGCTGGTTGGTCATACGGGTCTCCATTCCTGTCAGTTCGACAAGATCAAGAATCTTCAAGACACGGTCGCGGATTTCTTCCTTTGGAAGCTTTCTCAGCTTCAGACCATATGCGACATTGTCGAAGATATTGTAATGGGGAAGCAAGGCATAGCTTTGAAACACCATGGCAGTATCACGCTTGTTAGGCGTCAGAGAATTTATAGGTTCATCTCCCAGATATATCTCACCTTCGTCAGGGCTCTCGAAGCCGGCAATCATTCTAAGAGTCGTGGTCTTTCCACAGCCGGAAGGGCCAAGCAATGTCACGAATGTACCAGGATCGATTGTGATGGAGGTATCCTTCACTGCATAGAAGTCATTCTTTGTCTTTGGATCTGTGTATATCTTCGAAATATGCTCCAACCGAACGCCTTTCTTTATCTTTTCCATTATTCAGCCTCCTTGAATTTTCTGCTTGTGCCAAAGTACTTGATGAACAGATTCATCAGAAGCACAGCACCATAGGTGATGAGTATCAGTATCGACGCAAAGGCACATGCCAGCCCGAACGACCCCTTTTCTGCAAACTCATTGATTTGAACAGTGATGAGCAGATACTGAGGAGTGACGAGCAGGATTATTGCGGATATTGCAGTTATGCTTCGGACAAACGCCGTGACAAGTCCACTTAGGAATGAATCCTTGATGAGAGGCAGTGTCACTGTGGTGAATACCCTGAAGCTGTCCGCTCCCATATCATAGGCGGATTCCTCTATAGACTTGTCAATCTGCCGCAATGCGGCTATACCGCTTCTGGTTCCTGTGGGAAGAGATCTGATGATGAATACGATGATCAGAATCGCACCAGTGCCGTACAGCCCCTGAAGCAGTCCTGTGTGGAAGAGCCCTCCACTGAAACCCCGAATGTATCCAACACCAAGTACTGTGCCTGGCACAGCCATCGCAAGCATTGAGACAGCCTCGATGAATGCCTTTGAACGGAACTTCCGCTTCACGACCAGATACGAGATTATCATGGAAAGCAAAGCCGTTATCGGAGCTGCAATCAAGGAAAGCATGAATGAATCCTTGAACGCCTTGAATCCGTTGTACCGAGTGAATACCAGCTTGAACCACTTCCCCGTGAGTGGGAAGAACTTGAATCCCCAAGTTGGAAACAATGCTCCGATCGGAACACAGATATACATCATCACGACAAACAATGCTCCCAAGGAACAAAGAGTCGTAAGAGGAATCCTCACGCTCTTGTCTTCGATAAGCATTCTTCCTCTGGAAGCCTTTCCTGTCAAAGTAGCAGTGGACCTGGCTTCCAGAACATATTTCTGGACTATGAACATGGCCAATGTTATGCATAGCAGCACAACGGCCATTGCAGCGGCGCCAGCCTTGTCATAAGCACCGGTTATCTGAAGATAGATAGTGGTCGCAAGTGTGTCGTAGTTGCCTCCAATGATCATCGGGTTTGCAAAATCAGCTATCGACTCGATGAAAGTCACAAGGAATGCATTTCCTATTCCAGGCAGAAGCAATGGGAAGGTCACACTGGTGAACACCTTGAAACGGCTTGCTCCCATATCTCGTGCGGCTTCCTCAAGTGATGGATCAATGTTCTTCAGAAGTCCCTTGAACATCATGTAGCATACCGGGAAGAACGTCAGCGACTGCACAACCACAATCCCCCAGAATCCATAGACGCTATTGTCATATATCTTGAGAAGGTACCTGGTGATTATTCCAGCCTTTCCAAAGAGCATTATCATCGAAAGGGAAAGAACGAATGGAGGGGAGACTACAGGAAGCATTGACACAACCTTGAAAAGCCCACCTGCGAATCTGTTCATTTTCACATATACTTCCACATATGCGAACAGCAACCCTACTGCGGTAGCGATGATACCTACCATGAATCCGACTTTCAGAGTATTGGTGATGGCAGTCGTAAAGGTCGGGATCTTGAATATTCGTGAAAAGACCGAAAAAGATAATCCGCCACCATCGCCTATGAAACTATCAACGAGAAGTATGGCAAGCGGATATAGAATGAAAAGCGAAAGAAAAGTGATCAGCAGCACAATCGTTGTGACCATCACTGGATCTGCCATCAGTTTCTTCTTGTCAAGCGCGGCTCCTTGCCCTTTTGCCATTTACTTCCTCCTGAAACAAACTAGGATGGCGGCAAATTGTCGCCATCCTAATAATCTGTGAAAACAAAGTCTAGGTTATTTCACCTGGAATCTTGTTGTATCTCCTGTGGCCGCACCTGCATTGGCAAGAGCCGTCATCACTTCGCCGACGTACATCTTGATGTTCTTTGTTGCATCATCGAAGTCATAGTCGATTACATTGTTTGGATCCAGACCGAAGTCATAGGCAACCTGTGGCTGCTCGGCATTGTCCAGAACGAGGAACTGATACGAACCATTCTCCTTGGCGATGTTCACGCATTCCGGGCTGAGTGCAAACTCAATCCAGAGCTTGGCTGCGTTCAGATGCTTTGCACCCTTGAACATTGCCGTGGCTCCGATTTCACATGTGGTTCCGCTGGAAGGAATGCAAAGTCCGATATTTGTATATCCATTGTCAACAATCTGTGTGATGACATCATGAAGGAATCCCAGTCCGATGACACACTCGCCTGTTCCGACGTTCTTTGACGGGCCGGAACCGGACTTTGTGTAGACTTCGATGTTCTTGTCAAGGTCAACAAGGAACTTGATGCCTTCATCATGACCATATTTCTGAATGACTGTGTTGATGATGAGCTTGGCTGTTCCAGCTGTATTATAGTTGGAAGTCCAGATGAGTCCCTTGTATTCAGGCTTGAGCAGATCAGGGAAATCCTTCGGAGCTTCAAGTCCGAGTCTCTTCAGTTCATCTACGTTGTACATGATTCCCAGGATACCGGTGTAGATTCCGTACCAGAGATTGTCCTTGTGCTTGTAGACCGGAGCAAGAAGATGCACGGCATTCGCTGCATCATATCTTTGCAGGAATCCTTCGGCAGCCAGTACATTGTACGGGTCTGTCGTGCCGCCAAACCAGACGTCAGCAGAAGGATTGCCCTTTTCTTCCTCAATCTTAGCCTGAACTTCACCAGTGGAAAGACGCTGATAACTTGTGTCAATATTGAACATTGATTCGAACTTTTCACAAGCAGCGGCAAGGTATTCCTCCTCGCATGAGCCATAAACGATCAGTTCTCCGTCTTTCTTGGCAGCTTCGATAAGCTTGGAATCAAATCCTTCCACACCCTTGATAGCTCCGCTGGTCTCTTCAGCTTCAGCCTGAGCAAATACTCCTGTGCATGCAAGTGCAACAACCAAAAGCAATACTGTAAGTTTTTTCATTTGTACCTCCGGATGACATAATTCATCACGGAAATCATTATCCCACCAAAATTCAGATTGAACAAGAAAAACTTTTTACATATCAATATTTTACCAGCAAACGCAAGAAAACACCATTATCAGAATGCTCCAGGAACAGCTTCGGCAGGAATCAGGCTGCTATACTCATGGTTCTGAACCTTGTCATGAAATTCCCTTGATGCATCTGATAGAAGTGATGAGTCACTTATCAGATCCAAGGCTGTTGATGCAATCGTCAGTGCACCGACATGCATTCCCCTGTGTGCAATGGAAGACTTTCCCTGTGCCGTGGCCTGCCAGCTATGAAGTCCGGTACCTGCCGCAAGACAGTTAATCGTCATGCATGAAGAAGGAACGCAGCGGCTTACATCACCAAAGTCAGTAGAGGCTGAAGGCTGGCGGTCCAAGGTGCAGTCCAGACTTCCATCTATTCCTTCAGAAGAAAACATTTGTGCATACTCCAGCTCCCTGTTAGAATACTCAAGAGGAAAAAACCTGCTGGCATTTTCAATCATCAACCGATCCAGAACACTATTGGAAACAATATCGGAATATGCACTCACAACCTTGAATTCAACCTTGGTTCCCGTCATCAGTGCAGCGCCACGGGCTACGTCCTTCACTCTTTCCATAACCTGCTTGACAACATCCTGTCTGGGGGCTCTTATGGCGTAAATCACCTTGGAATAAGATTGCACGACGTTTTCCGGTCCGCCTGCATCCAAAAAGGCATAATGCAGCCTTACCGACGATGGCACATGTTCTCGAAGAAAGTTACATCCTACGTTCATCAGTTCGGCAGCATCCAGTGCACTTCGTCCAAGATGTGGAAAGCTGGAAGCATGAGCGCTGGTTCCAAAGAACTCAAAAATCATCCTGACGTTGGCCAGCGAGCTGTTGAACAGGTGACTGCCCAAGCCAGGGTGCCAGCTCACGCTGCATCACAGCCATCAAAGCAACCTGAACGAGCCATGAAGGCCTTGCCTGCACCGCCTTCCTCGCCTGGGCATCCGTAATAACGCACCGTGCCTCTTTGCGCAAGTTCAGCTACCAGCACTGCGGCTTCCATCGCACCGACACCAAGCAGATGATGTCCACATCCATGGCCAGGACCTCCCTTTACAATGGGATTGTGGAACTTGCAGTCCGCATGCTGACTCAATGACGGCAAGGCATCATATTCGCCACAGATGGCAATGACAGGATTCCCCGAACCCTTTTCTGCTACAAAAGCAGTAGGCAAACCTCCGATTCCTTCCTTGATAGAGAAACCTGATTCAGCAAGACAATCCTTTATCTTCGCCGAAGAACGGTATTCATTGAAACGTGTTTCGGGACAATCCCATATTGAATCACTGATCTGCTCAAACACAGCAGCATTTCTTTTCTGAAGCTCCAGAAGTTCATTGCTTATCATTCAATCATTTCTCCAAAAGAGCTCTACAATGCTATAGGGAATACAACCACAGCCCATGCAGTGGAAACCAACCAGATCAGAAGACCAGGAATCAATCCCTGTCTGAACATGGAACGCAAGTCATAACCTCCCAGTCCCATGATCATCGGTGCCGTGGCGGTGGCCATCGGCGTCATGAAGGCACACAGTGCAGCCGCCTGAACCAGAAGGCACAAACCTATAGGGCTTACACCCAGAGCCTTGGCTGTCATTATTGATACCGGAGTGAAGATGTTCAAAAGAGCCAGATTGTTCATGAACTGAGTCAGCACAAAAGGCACAAAGAAGAAGATTGCATAGAAAACGAAAGTGTTTCCAATGGCATTTCCAAACGTAGCCAGGGCACCCCCAATAAGGTCGCCTGCACCGGTGCTGGTCAGTGCGGCGCCAGTTGCGAGCGAACCAGCATAAAGCACCAGCATGCCTGCCGGAATCGCATGATACGCCTCTGTTTCCTTAAGCACCCCGAACACTATCATCAGGATCGCCCCTGTCATGCATATCGCCCATTGAGGCAGGTTGATCACTGGTGAGAGAAGCAGACTCAATGAGACAATGCAGAAAATCAGAATGGCACTCCACTCATGAAAAGGAGAAAGCTTGTCAAAGGCATTCTTTCTGCCCATGGCAATGGATTCCAAAGGAACAATCGGGCTCTCGGGAGCCAGACGGTCGGCAAGGAAGATGCACCATAAGAGCACAAGCAGCATCGCAGGGAAGCGAGCCAGTGCTATGTCCCATACTCTGAACTGATATTCGGTGTAGTCAAACATCTGAAGATAGCCATTGAGCGTTGCAAAATTCGTTGCGCTGGTTCCAATGGGAAGCACTCCACATGTGGCTATGGCAATCAGTCCTATCGGAAAAATTGCCTTGGAGGGACTCACCCCCATCTGAGCACAGCTTGCAAGAACAATCGGAGAAACTATGACGAACGCTGCGGAAGGACTCTGGATGAACTGAGAAAGCAACGCAGTGAGCAGACAATATCCGACCATCGCCTTACGCCATGACCCTGCACTGATTCTTGAGACAAGCGAAGCGATTCTTGTGATGAAACGGGTACGGCCAAACCCTTCAGCGACGATGAACATCGATGCAATCATCATCGTGTTGGAGTTGGCGAATCCGCTGAGAGCAGTCTTCGCATCTATGCACCCAGTCACATAATACAGCACCATGCTGGCAATCGCTGTGATTGCCATCGGAATCTTCCGCCAGATGAAACTCACCACTGTTGCGGTGAAGATCACCAATGAAATCAACATCTTGAAATCCATGGACAAGTCCATTACATTGCCACCCTTCAGCCATTATCACTGACGAGGATATTTACCGTCAGCTGCACCGGCTATCCGTAGAAAACACCAGTTTCTCCAAAGCCTTGGAGATTCCAAAATCCTCATTGGATGCAGTCACATAATCAGAAACCGCTTTCGCGGAATCTGTTCCATTCGCCATGCAGACACCGAAACCAGCTCTCTGCAGCATTCCAATATCATTGTCATAATCACCAAATGCCATGACATTCTCGGTACTGATTCCAAGGTACTTTGCCAGAATATCCACGGTATCGGCCTTGGTGGTGCCCATAGGAAGGAATTCAAGAATGTTAGGCGAAGAGAAAACAGCATGAAGCTTTGAGAATCCAATTTCAAGGAATCTGCGCTTGAGCTGTTCCAGCTTCTCATGATCAGTGTTCTTTGCCAGAATCTTATAGAAGTTCATATCACATTCTGAGGAGAGAGCTTTTTCCATTCTCATTGTCTTTCCTTCAAACCCACAGACTTTGACCTGATTGTCAAACCAGCAGTTTTTATCCTCCATCACCCAGTCATCAAGCGAGAAAAGAAGCGGAGTGCATCCATACTCGCGGATCAGCGGAACGACATCGCCAAGAATTGCCTTATCGGTAATGGCATCTCTGACCACTTTGCCTCCCATTTCAACATAAAGACCATTGAAACAGGAAATTGCCGCATCAAAATCCAATTGCTTTAGAATGCAATCCAATCCACCTCTGAATCGTCCTGAGACAATTGCAAACGGAATGTTCAGATCCACTGCAGCATGATGCAGCGCAGCTCTGTCCGCTTCACTTATTCTTCCATTACTGTCAATCAACGTTCCATCGACGTCACTGCAGATAAGCTTGATTTTTTCCATAGCTGCGATGATATCAGATTACCGAAGCTTTGAATAGAAACATCACTTGCAAAGAGACTATTGATCAAGGCATTCAAAGAAAAACGGATTGTTTCATCATCACCTTGGTGCTAGAATCAAACTGGTGAATCCCGTCTGGACAGGCCTCAGCTTTAAGTTGGCTTAAGGTAGGGATGTTAGGATATGCAACGGAGGAATGCCATGAGACTGCTTCTTGCAGAAGACGAAAAAGAACTATCCAATGCATTGTGCATGATCCTGCGCCATGACAATTATTCGGTCGATGCAGTGTATGATGGAAATGAGGCCTTGAACTACATCACTTCGGGAGAATACGATGCTGTCATCCTGGATATCATGATGCCAGGAATGAACGGCATAAACGTGCTCAAGGAAGCCAGACGGAGAGGCTGCGCCACTCCTGTCATAATCCTCACTGCAAAAGCAGAAATCGAAGACAAGGTCCTTGGGCTTGATTCCGGTGCCGATGACTATCTCACCAAGCCTTTCTCCTCAAGTGAACTTCTGGCAAGACTCAGAGCTTTGAGCAGGAGAAAAAGCGAACTCACTTCGAATGAGCTCAAGTCAGGGAACATCACTCTGAATCAGGCAACAGGAGTTCTTTCTTCATCTAAAGGTGAATTCAAACTTGCAAACAAGGAATTTCAGATGATGCAGATGCTGATGGTTGAGCCGGGACGAGTCATTCCAACTGATAGGTTCATGGAAAGAATCTGGGGCTGGGATTCTGATGCGCAGATCAATGTAGTTTGGGTATATATTTCATATCTCAGGAAGAAACTGACAGCATTGGAAAGCACTGCCAAAATCATTGCTTCCAGAAGCCTTGGATACAGTCTGGAGGTTCCACGATGATTGAGAAACTGAGAAGAAAGTTCGTATATGTGTCACTCACTTCCGTTTCCGTGATGCTTCTGATTCTCATGGGAATTCTAAACTCACTGAATTATATCACCACAGTGGACAAAGCCGATCGGACTTTAATGATTCTTTTTGACAACGGCGGAAGATTTCCAGAGCCTGTTGAACCAATGGCTGAGGATGACATTATGCATAAGCCTCCATTACATGGGATGGACAAGGACCTTAAGCATTTCTCAGCGGAAACACCATTCGAATCCAGATATTTCTCAGTGACATTCGATTCAAATGGCAATGTATCGGCGACTGATACCGCTTCAATTGCAGCGGTGACCAAAGAATTGGCAGAAAAACATGCAGCCTCGGCAAGAGAAAGCGGAAAGGAATCAGGGTTCATCGGCAACTATCGTTTCAGATCAGATGGCTTCATGGTCGTGTTTCTCGACTGCACGCGAGACATTGAATCATTCAGATCATTGCTTTTCATCTCTCTTGGTGTGGCGGTGGCAGGCCTTTTATTTGTATTCATCTTTAGCCTGTTCTTCTCCAATATCGCATTGAAACCTGTAATGCAAAGTTATATGAAACAGAAGCGGTTCATCACTGATGCCTCCCATGAAATCAGAACACCCCTGACAATAATCGATGCCAATACCGAAGTCATTGAGATGACATCTGGAAAGACAGAATGGACAAGAAGCATAAGAAGTCAGATAACCAGGCTGAGCGAGTTGACGAAATCGCTTGTATCACTGTCAAGAATGGATGAGGGAAACGGAAGCTTCAATCCAACTGAATTCTCATTGTCGGATGCGTTGGAGGAAGTTGGCGAGCAGTTTGATTCTTCAGCAATGCGAAGTCATAAGAAATTCGAAAAGGACATTGAGCATGGAATCACTATGAAAGGTGATGAAACACAGATCAGGCAGTTGATTTCAATTCTGCTTGACAATGCTATGAAGTACTCCAATCCAGAAGGCTGGATCAAGCTGGAGATGGGACGAAACGGACACAAGGCTTCAATAGCGGTCTCAAACTCCGTTGAATCAGCTATCAAGGGCGAACATGATCAGGTGTTTGACCGTTTCATGAGAATGGACTCATCTCGAACCCACAGCACTCCAGGCTATGGTCTTGGACTCTCAATTGCCCAATCCATCGTTCTAAGGCATAAAGGAAGGATTTCCGCCTTCAGCCCTGACGAAAGGACATTCTGTCTGAAAGCAATTCTACCAATTGTGTAGAAACAAGGAGTTGGAGATAAACTTGATTCCTTTTAAGTAGATTTAAACTGCCACTGCTAGATTTCAATCACAGACCTTGGAGGTGTGTTTATGGAATACAGCAGCATTTTTGAACGGACAGAGATGAAATATCTTCTCAGCACCAAGCAGTATCTTGCTGTGAAGCAGGCAATTTCCAAATGGATGGAGATTGACAAGTATGGCAGAACTACCATCTGCAACCTCTACTATGATACTTTTGACAGCATTCTGATCCAACGCTCGCTGGAGAAGCCACTCTACAAGGAAAAGCTCCGAGTCAGATCATATGGACAAGCCGGCATTCAGAGTCCTGCTTTTGTTGAGTTGAAGAAGAAGTACAAGGGAATAGTCTACAAACGTAGAGTGGCAATGCCATATTCAGACGCCATCTCATACATGAATGGACATGAAGCACCGATGAGCAATCAGATTATCTCAGAAATTGATTACTTCAAGTCTTTCTACAGGAACCTGAGACCTATGATGTACATCAGCTATGAGCGGGAAGCTTTCTTCTGCAAGTCATCAGCAGATCTGAGAATCACCTTCGACCAGAATATTCTTTACCGGGACACCGATCTTTCGCTATGCAGCAGACCTTATGGAAGCAGCCTGCTGGAGGAAGAGCAGGTCTTAATGGAAATCAAAGCATCAATGGCCATACCTCTATGGTTGGTATCGATTCTAAATACTGATCATTTGACAAAGACATCATTCTCAAAGTATGGGAATGCCTATCTTAGTTCAATTGCAAAAGGAGTTTATGAATATGCCTGACAATTTCTTCAGCAGCATTCTTGATTCTGCAACAACACAAGCCATTTCAGTCACGAATTTCCTCATATGTCTGGGAACCTCGCTTGTCCTGGGATTGATTCTTTCCCTCGCCTACATGTACAAGAGTCATTACACAAAAAGCTTCTCTGTGACTATGGCGTTGATTCCATCGGTGGTATGCATAGTCATCATGATGGTCAATGGAAATGTTGGTGCAGGAGTGGCGGTTGCAGGCGCATTCAGCTTGGTACGGTTCAGATCTGCAACAGGAACGGCAAAGGAGATCGGAGGGATATTCCTTGCCATGGGAGCCGGTCTTGCATGCGGAATGGGATACATTGCATTTGGAATCTGCTTCTGCATTATCATCGCAGCGGTATGGATGCTGTATTCCCAGTCGCACTTCGGAGAGAAGCAGAAAGTCCAGGCAGACCGGACATTGAAGATCACTATCCCTGAAGATCTGGACTATTATGAAGCGTTCGACGATCTGATGGCTCTCTACACAAGCAAGAATCAGATCATGAAAGTCAAGACAACCAATTTGGGAAGCCTTTTCAAGATCACATGGAACCTGACATTGAGCGATCCATCCAAAGAAAAGGAATTCATCGATAAACTTCGCTGCCGGAATGGCAATCTTGAGATTGCAATGTACCAGCAGGAGATTCAGAGCAACGAGCTCTGATGGAGGAAAACATGAGAAAAAGCATAAGAATAATCGTAGCTGCATTGATCATGATTGCAGTGTCCACGTTCTGCCTCGCCGGATGTGCCAGCAAGGAAGAAAACAGTACAGAAGTTTCAAACTCAGCAGCTGCAGTAACGTCTGCTTCAGAAACGACACGGCCTGCAATTTCAGGTCAGTCTACGTTCCCGCCACCAGACGGAACAGACTTTCATGGTGGGAAAGGCGGATTTGGTGGAATGGGAGGAATGGACAATTCCCAGACCGATGTCACTGACATCAGCACAGGAATAACATCAGGCATTGATCCCTCAAATCAGTTCTCCACGAGAGATGGAATCACGTCATATGACGAGGCTGCCTGCACTGTCATAGACCTCAGCCAGATGTCACAGAGTGTAAATCTTACCAATGAGGGACTCTACCTGATAACAGGGACTCTTTCCAATGGCCAGCTTGTCGTCAACGCCCCAAAAACAGCAAAGATCCAGATAATTCTGAAAAACGCCTCCATTTCTTCTGATGAGGTTGCAATACTGATAAATCAAGCCGATAAGGTATTCATCACTCTTGCAGAGAATTCGGTCAATGAGATCTCGGGAGCAATAGTCTCCAAGGCAGATCTGACAATCAATGGCAATGGAAGCCTGACCATCGATTCACCAATATCCGGAATAGATGCAAAGGATGATCTTGCCATGACAGGAGGAACAATCGCCATCACCAGTTTTGAGCATGGAATCGAGGCAAATGACAGCATCAGGATTTTTGGTGGAACATTCATGATTGATTCTGACAAGGATGGCTTGCACTGCTCAAATTCGGAGGATATTGAGAAAGGCTACATATTCATCTTTGGTGGAAGTTTCGACATTAATGCCGCAGGGGATGGAATCGATGCCAGTGGAGAGATTCTGATCACCGGTGGTGAATTCGAAATCGTCTCAGGTGGCGGTGCCGCCAGTTCAACAAAAGATCATCAGCCACTGATGGACTTCAGAGGGATGACGAATTCGACAGTGAATGAAGAGGAAGAAAACTCTTCCAGCTCCAAAGGAATCAAATCAGATTCCATACTGATGATCACCGGCGGAACATTCTCAATTGACAGCTTTGATGACGCAGTCCATTCAAATGGAAGCGTGAAGATATCAGGAGGAAAACTTCAACTCAGTTCGGGAGACGATGGAATACATTTTGAATCTCAACTGGAGATCGCGGATGGAGCTGTGACAATCACCACGTCCTACGAAGGCATTGAAGGAGCTGTGATAGTCATCAGGGGCGGCATAGTGAATGTGACCTCATCAGATGATGGTCTGAATGCAACAACAGGAACTGCATCTTCCCAGAATCCTATGACAGGCGATTCTTCGGCACTGGTCGTCATCTCAGGAGGAGAACTGACTGTCAATGCAGGTGGAGATGGAGTTGATTCCAACGGATCCCTTCTGGTGACAGGCGGAACGACCGTTGTGTTCGGTCCGGTGGACGGCGGGAATGGAGCAGTTGACTATGGCATTGCAGCCAAGATCACAGGAGGCGCTTTCATTGCATTCGGATCCAGCCAGATGGCTCAGAACTTCAGTGGATATTCAACCCAGGGAAGCATTCTTGCAGCTTCTTCATCCCAACAGCCAGCAAATTCGCTGGTGACGCTTACAGATGAAAATGGTGAGAAACTCATAGTCAGTCTTCCTTCAGCGAAGAGCTTCAACTCGGTAGTAGTAAGCACACCTGAAGTCATTCAAGGCAGCACCTACAATCTGACTCTTGGAAATCAGACTAAAACAATTACCATGACAGATACCATCTACAGCGAAAGTTCAGGCTTCGGGAAATTCCAAAGATAGTTCTTCTTCAAAAAATCATCAGGACCGCAGAATAACAAAATTCTGCGGTCTTTCTTCTTGAATGTGAGCTTGAAGTTCAGAACGCTGTCCAGGATACCTTCTCCCTCTCCTCGGCATCCACAAAATCACGCCATGGGCCTTCATTCATTCGATGAATCTCCTCAGTCGCAAGAAACCACTTCTCCACAGTAGAATGCTCAGGATAGAACTCCATGAACTCACCTTTGTAGAAAGTATAGAAACGGGATATATCAGTGCACATGCCATATGTCGGAAGGCTCCTTGAATCTATGAAGAACTCAAAAGCCTCACCGTTTCTTGTTCCCTTGTAGGCAAGCCCGTCTCTGTTGAGAGTCAGAACACCTTCCCCTAAGATCTCTGAAGTTTTCTGATCCTTGAGAAAGTGATCTGAAGGAATGTTCCCAAGCCTTACCTTTTCGACGAGGCAAAATGAAGGATCTGCAATCTCCTTTCTGACTTCATGGCGCTGCCAGTCCAGCCAGTCCCTTGGTGTGGACGGGATCCGACAGCCTTTCCTTATGGAAGTCATGACGTATCTGTCATCAAGAATTGCACCATTGCCGCATACCGAGCAGCTGATGCTGTTTCCTTTTCCCTCCATATGAAACTCAGCACCGCATACAGGACACTTGTACAGAAGAGTATGCAGGTTTTCAGCAACCTTTCCTCCGCAGGAGAATTCTGCTCCGACTTTCGAATTCCATTGATAGTCATCATTCCTTATGGCGGTGTTGATGCTGTCCTGAATCTCTTGATCGCTCATTCTCTCCAATTGCCCGGCAGTGAAAAGCCGATCGACAATCACATGAACCTTGCCCGGTCGTTCTTCCAGGCAATACTTGGTACTGGTCAGGTATCCACCACTGATTCTTGTCATCAACACGGGAACGCCAAGTTTCTTCAAGAATTTTCCTGTTCCTGCGCAAACTGGCTGGTTTGCACCTGAAATCGAACTCATTCCTTCTGGATACAGACATACCTTTCCACCACTTTTAATAATCGAACGAATCGATTTCATTGAATACATGTCGGCTACAAAGTTCTTCTTGGGAATAATCTGCAGAAGCCTGAAAATGAATGCCAGATGAGAACGGAAGAATTCATTGTATCCAGCAACGAAGTTGAACCTCATCGGAAGGCATGCAAGCCCTGTATAGATGTAATCCAAACGGGAAGCATGGTTGCTTATCATGACAAGCGGTGTCCTTCGGTACTGCTTCATGTCTATTCTGCATTCCACCTCGACACCAAGCTTTCGAAAATAAATCATTTTCCAGACATAGCCCAGCAGAAGATATGGAATCAAAGGTGGGCGTTTGATTTTTCTCTGAACGAGCTCCTCTTGATTTGTCATTTTTCAATACTTCCTTTTTCTCCAATAATGACAACCGTTCATCAGTGTTGTCAATATAAACAATGCTCATACTCTCAATGCAAGGGAAAATCATTGCCTGCAATATCGCATATCATTGAAAACCAAATACAAATCAGGCAATGTTCATATCAATTGAAAATTTATACATTATTTCGTATATATTGTTTACAAAAACCTTAAAAAGTTATATTCTCAGAACAATTTTTATTAATAGGAGAAGCAACGCCCTATGAAAAAGCTAATTACAGTTCTAGTTTTGGCGACGGCTGTATTGTCCTGCATCATTGCAGGCGGCAGTACAGAAGCACCTGACGAAGGAGCAGTGAAAGTAGGAATCTCAAAGATTCTCTCTCACCCAGCCCTCGATGCATCGGAGAAAGGCATACAGGATTATCTCTCATCACTTACTGGTTACCGATTTACATTTGATACCCAGAATGCAAATGGTGAGGCATCCACATCCAGCTCGATCGCACAGAAATTCAAGTCAGATGACGTAGACTTCGCAGTCGGAATCGGAACTCCAACAGCTCAGGCCCTGGCGAATGTCTTTACGCGCACACCCGTGATTTACGTTGCGATCACCGACCCTGCAGGAGCAGGTTTGACAGCTGAAAACACATGTGGAACCAGTGATCTCACACCAGTAGAGAGTCAGGTCAGGCTTTTTGCCGAACAGACCGGAGCCAAGTCAATAGGAAACGTGTACACCAGTTCTGAAGCAAATGGTGTTGCCTTGAACAAGATGTTTGAAGAAGCATGCCGTAAGATTGGAGTCAATCCTGTCAGTGTCTCAGTAGTCAATACAGCTGAGGTCAAGCAGGCTGCTCAGGCAATTGTCGGAAGAATCGATGCCATGTACATAACGACGGACAATGCCGTCATCAGTGCACTTCCTTCCATATCCGACGTCTGTACAAAGGGAGCCAAACCATTGATGGTGGCAGACACCTCCAACTGTGCAGATATGGATTTTACAATTGCCATGGGTTTCAACTACTACAAGCTAGGTATCCAGGCTGGAAAAATCATTGAAGGGATTCTCAATGGGGGAAAACCTTCGGATTACGGTGTAGTCTATCTTTTTGAAGCTTCCGATTTTGAGACTTGGATCAATCTCGACAATGCAGGAAAGCTTGGAATTGCCATCAGCGACGACCTCATTTCCTCTGCCTCCCATATCATCGAAAACGGGAAGTTGGTAAAATGATAGAAGGCATATTCGTAGATGGACTCATATTCTCCATCATGGTGATGGGAGTATTGATCAGCTATCGAATAATGGACCTTGCAGACCTTACTTGCGACGGCTCCTTTGCAACAGGAGCGGCTGTTGCTGCAGTTTGCTTGAAGAGCGGGATGGGAATCACCATCTCGCTTCTTCTTGCATTTGCAGCCGGTGCACTTGCAGGAATGGTCACAGCCCTGATCCATTGTCGATTGAAGATTCCAGGACTCCTTGCAGGGATTCTGACAATGACGATGCTCTATTCTGTCAATCTCAGAATCCTTGGTGGTGCGAACGTTCCACTTCTCAACGTACGGAAATTCTATACTGTCATACCTGATTTCTTATCATTCATTCCTTCGGAATGGGCATCTCTTATTGGAACCATCATCGTGGTTCTTCTGGTGAAAGGTGCCTTCGACCTGTTCTTCAGAATGGACTTGGGGCTATCGATAGGAGCAATGGGCGGCAATGAGCAGGTTGTAATCAGTCAGGGAATGAATCCTGAGACACTGAAGATCATCGGCCTTGGACTTTCAAATGGCTTGATCGGTCTGTCTGGCGGACTGCTGGCCCAGTATCAGGGATTTGCAGATGCAAACCTTGGCACTGGAATGGTCGTTCAGGGACTTGCGGCAATCATGATTGGAGAATTCTTGTTCTCAAGCAACAAGATATATCTGATTACCTTGCGTGCAGTCCTTGGTGCAATCATATACAAGGGTCTGATGTACTTTGGAAGAAAATACGGGTATCTGGTGGGGATAACCCCCAACGATTTCAAATTGCTGACTGGAATTCTTGTGATTCTGTCTCTTGTCATTGCAAAAGCCCGAGGCAGGGCTTCGGATGCCGGAGCAAAGAAGAAGGCAATGCAAAGAGCTTCAAAGCACAACGAGGAAGCATCAGAAGGAGGAATCAATGCTAAAGATTGAACACCTCACAAAAGTATTCTATCCAGGTACTGTGAATGAAAAGATGGCGATCAACGACCTCAGTCTGAATGTCGAGGAAGGAGAGATCGTATGTGTGATCGGAAG
>JAAYFO010000183.1 GCA_012728215.1 Spirochaetales bacterium
CAGGCAGTAACCAAGCTTCGGTCTACAATCAAAGCAACGGGCAATGTCATAGGCACGTCAGCAGATGACATGCTCAAGCTGGCTTCTTCTCTTCAGTCTGTCACTACTTACGGTGATGACACCATCCTTTCTGTAGAACAGATAATGATTGCCACCAAGGCAATCAGCAGGGACGCATTGCCTGAAGCTACGGAACTTTCGCTTGACATGGCGACGGCATTGGGCACAAGCGTTCCTGAAGCTGCCAAGAAGATGGCCAAGGCTCTTGCGGATCCCAAGAGCGGTCTTGACGGCCTCAAGGAAGCGAACATAATCTTTTCCGAAGCTGAAATCAGATGATTGCTGACGGCAAGCAATGGAAGCTCAGCAGGCGATCCTGGACAAGGTAGCTGCGACGTATGGCGGCATCGCTAGAGACATCGCAAGTACAGATACCGGGAAGCTGACTCAGATACAGAATGTCTGGGGCGATATCAAGGAAGGGCTTGGTAACGGTCTTGTTTCTGCGTTATCTCCTGCTTTGGATTGGCTTTTTAAGCAACTTAATAAGATTTCCAGCTGGATCAATGATTTGAATGCAGAAAGAGAAATGGCATCTGATATCATGGCTGATTCCTCTGGGGAAAAAGCTGGAAACAAGTATTCCTCAGATACAATCAACAAGTATTTGAAAGAATATGATAAAGAGACTGCAAATGCTTATCAGACTCTATTGTCAATGATTCCAAAGGTAGATAATAATGGCAAAACTATCGATGCACCAACAACAATTGAGGAACTGAAAGCAATTTTCGGCAATTCTTATGCTAATGAAATGGGAGTTGAGACAGGTTTGTCCGGAGCAGAAGAAGCTTGGAATTTTTTTCAGTCAGCGAAGAACAAATCAAGTGCTGCATTAAAAGCTCGGGACATTGCAGTTGCAAAGGAATCTGCTCATGCTGTTGATGCTTATTCTTCTTCATCCGAATCAGTTGGCAGCTCAGGCGCTGTCTCTGGCGTGAAGGTTCAGACGATTGATGAATATATATAGCAAGCAACGTGAGCTATTCATCGCAAGCTCAAAAAGATGCGCTTAAGGCGAAAATTGATGAGGCCTGGTCAAAATACAATGAGTCGCTTGATGCGGGAGATGGAAAGGAAAGCATTCTCAAGGAGATTGCTTTCGGTCTGCAGAAAGAGTTTGATGATAAATACAGTCGGCCTTTCGCTGTTTGGTGTGGGTAGCTATGCCATGATGTGGGCTATCGGCATCGACAGGTCTCCCATGCAGAAGTAGATCATGTTCTTGAAGTTCTCCCGGTTGCGGAAGCCCCTGGCTCGGTTCTTGATGATGCTTATCTTGGAATTGAATCCTTCAAGTATGGCATTGGTTCTCTTGGAATCGAAGTAGTTGAGTATCTCGACAGCATTGCCGATCAGGCTCTTTGCAGCCCTTGCGAGCTCCTTTATGCCCGAATTGTGCATGTCTGCGACAAGGTTCTCGTAATGCCAGCAGGCTGTCTCCCTGTCCTC
>JAAYFO010000024.1 GCA_012728215.1 Spirochaetales bacterium
GATAGTTGGCAATGAATGAAAACACAATCAGCAGTAATGTAGGAATGAATGTCAGTATGGCTGCAACATATCTTGACATATTCATCACATACCATCGGTTGAACAGAAGTTTCACAAATGCAAACTGTGCAAGGAAACTCAGAAATCCAAATACCAAAACAACAAAGGTGCCAAATCCAATATAGTCCCAGCTTAGAAGAACCGCTGTGAGAACAATCGGAATCAATGCACTGAGAACAACAAAGGCAGTGGCAATCTGACTTTTTGCGTCGGTCAGCCTCCTTTCACCCTTGAAATAGTCCTTGAGCTTTGTCTTGGCTTTTTCCATCTTCTCATAGAATCCATCGCTTAGGTCCTCTTCCTTGACAGTGTTGTCTTGACCACATGAAAAGAATGAATCGAAGAGGTATTTTTCACCAGGGGATGTGCTTTCGTTTTCTCCAAGCTTGGTAAAGACAAATGAATCCGTCTTCTCGCCCTGCTCAATTTTCAGAAGGCCTCTGTCAGCCCAGTAAAAAAGCATTGAAGTAATATCCTTGTCATCAATGTGGGAATCGGCAAGGTAGCCAACCTGCATCGGCGTCATTCCATCAGGAGGCTCCGAAGCAGCATAGAAAACAGTCGGAACATCCTTTCCGAATCTGAACCAGATCAGAACCGCAAAACCGATTGCCACTAGGCATCCTGCTATTGTCAGTCCGAAGAAAAACGGAGTGCGATTAATGATTTCTCTTGCACCGACATAGTATCCATCAGGTAACTGAACTCTGACAGTGAGGTTCTCTCCTGGCACAAAATTCAAGGCAGTCCCTTCAATCCTGTTTCCATCAACCACTTTCCATGTAACGCCATCGGAAGAAGTCGAACCATAGATGCCACGTGTGAAGAAAATCAGTGAGGGGTCGATACTGGAAGGAAAGGCAATCGAAAAATCACATGTTTCAATCGTCTCCTGCCAACCATCACCTATTATATTGTAATAAAGCTCGTCATAACCATCATTCTGATCAGCGCCCACGTCATATGAATAAGTCAGTTCATAGCTTTGGGAACCTCTGAGCAGCACATCTTCTTCGCCAAAACGGATTTTCAGATAATCCTTTCCGCTTTCGTATATTTCACTGGGTCGATTTGATCTGATATCGGAGACTTTGGCTCTTTGCCCGTTGAGATAGCCTACTGGGATTTCCCTGAATATTCCATGAAGTGGGGAGAAGAACATCGCATCAATCTTCTCATCAACATGGAGAACTGCATCTCTGGCCACATCGATCTCAACCGAATATGAAGAAATCGAATAGTCTGAAGCTGCCAAGGGAACGACTCCAAGCAGCAAGAGGCAAAGAAAAACCAAGTAAGTCTTTTTAGTCATTTTCAGAACTTGACCTTGACGTTCTGCTTTTCAGCCTCATCAACTTGCAGATATTCGAGTCTGGCGAACTTGGAGCCGAAGATTCCTGCAACAAGGGAGCCAGGGAAAACCTGAATTGACGTATTGAAAGTCTTAACCACTGCATTATAGTACTTGCGTGCGTTGAGAATCTTATCCTCCAAAGCGGAAAGCTGATTCTGAAGATTCACGAATCCTTCATTGGCCTTGAGGTCAGGATAGGACTCAGCCAGGGCAAAGATGGATTTGAGAGCTCCGGTAAGACCGGCTGCCGCCTTGTCCTTCTCTTCCAATGTCTGGGCGTTCATGCCGGCATTTCTCGCCTTGATCACTGCTTCCAACGTACCGGATTCATGCTCCGCATAGCCTTTCACTGTCTCGACAAGGTTCGGAACAAGATCATAACGTTGTTTCAGATTAGCATCTATCTGCGAAACAGCCTCTTCAGACTGATTCTTCAATGTGACAAAACGGTTGTAGCAGCCAATGACATATATGACGAGCACCACAACAACAGCAACAATGATTCCAATGACCATTTTTTCCTCCGGATCAATAATGAGGTGGTCTTCTGTCAGGCCTGTCCTCTTCCTCTACATTTTCAAGTCGTTTTTCCAGAAATTGAAACTTCTTCTCCATCATGGCGACAGCGGACTGCTGCTCCACCACAACAGCGTTGAGAGATTCAATCTTATCCTCAAGATATGCGACTTTTATCTGCAGCTCAGTTATTTCATCATCCATGTCTCGAATATAACATTGTTTGCCATTGATTAACAATAGATTTGCCATTCAGAGACAGTCCAAGCACATAAAGTGAAAAATGTTGCATGATGTTGCGTTATTCCTTGAAAAAAGCAACATACATGTTATACTTTATTCCAAGGAAACAAAATGAAAGGTGAAAAAGCAGCACAACTGGAGCTGTTGCTCCATGC